>RFVZ01000048.1 GCA_009922405.1 Betaproteobacteria bacterium | reverse complement strand
CCGCGCTGCTGGACTTCAACGATGTCGGTGATGTTGAGACTGTTACTCGTCATCAGGACCACAACCATCGCAAAACCAATCGCGAGTTCGTAAGACACCATCTGGGCCGACGCCCGCATGGCCCCCAGAAACGCATATTTGGAATTGGATGCCCAGCCCGCCAGGATGACGCCGTAGACCTCGAGCGACGTAATCGCCATCAAGTACAACAAGCCTGCATTGATATTCGCCAGAGCAATATCCGGCCCGAACGGAATCACGGCCCAGGCGGCCAGGGCCGGCATGATGGTCATGATCGGTCCCAGCAGATACAGCCGTTTGTCAGCCGCCGTCGGCAGGATGATCTCTTTGAACATCAGCTTCAAGCCATCCGCGATGGGCTGAAACAGGCCCATCGGGCCCACGCGGTTAGGGCCAATCCGAACCTGAATCCAGCCGATGAACTTGCGCTCCCAGAGGGTCAGGTACGCCAGACAGATCATGAGCGGCAGTACGATTGCAACGATGCGAGCGAGTGCCCATACCAGCGGCCAGACACCGCCGAACACATCGACACCTTGTTGCTGAATCGTACTTAAAAGGTTGGGCATGACGCTTGACTCCTCAATCAGGCCCGCGTGACAGTCACAACGCCGGACCAGGCGCCTGCCGCCACAGTCGAAGGGTGGCCGCCATCAACACGCACACAACCCGATGGCAAACGGTCGTCGACCGCCAGCGTCAGGCGCGCGCCGGCCTCGGGCAGCGCGCTGAGGGGCTGGGCGGATTGTTGGTGATGGGCCACAAGGACCTCGTCACCTGCGGCCAGTCCCAGCGCGGCCAACGTGACCGACGAGACAAGCGCCTGCGGTGTGCGAGCGGCGCGGGTGGCCTGCAGTGCATCCGAGCGCCGGACAATGCCGTCGACCGAATAGAGCGGCAGTTCTGCGATACGCTCGAGCTGGGAAGCGTGGGCAGCAGTATCTGAAGAGGCGTGGGCCGTGGGGTAGGCAGATGCGTGAGCCGTGGCTTGAGCAGACCCGTGAACTGAACCCTTCAAACCGTTATTGAGCCCCGCGCGCAGCGGTTCGGCCTCGTGTCGAGGGGTCGACGCAAGGCCCTGGCCGCCGAGTACATCATCACGGACCTGCTCCGAGCGATCGATCGAATCAAAACCAGGCGCGCCAAACATTGAACCCAACACGCGGAGAACTTTCCAGCCGGGACGCGCATCACCTTGCGGCTTGACAACACCGTTAAAACTTTGCGCACGACCCTCACACGAAACATACGTTCCGGAGGTCTCAGTAAACGGCGTAACCGGCAACAAGACGTGCGAGCGCGCGAGGAGCGCTTCACTGCGGTAAGCACTCAGGGCCACAACCGTTTCGGCGTGCGAAAGAGCGTGGTCAAACGCGAACGGATCGGAGGAATCCAGCTGAGGCTCGAGATTGACCAACAAATAGCCCCGACGCGCGTGTTCGAGCATGGCTTGGGCATTCAACCCGCCAGCCAATGGCACGCAACCCGCCAGCCAGGCGCCAACGCTATTGGCAGAATCACCGACGACGCCCAGTGTCGCGCCACATTGCTGGGCAATCCAGGCCGCAAGTTGATGAATCGCTCCGGCCTGCGCGTGGCGCATCGCACCCTGGCCCAACCAGATCGCTTTGGGAACGGTCGAGGTTGCAGACTCGGCGAGTTCTGCCGTCAGGGAATCCGCGATGCGTACGGCTAGCGTCGTGATATCGAGCTGCTCGGGCACCGATCCAACCAGCTTCGAAAACGCTTCCGGCAGTGCCACCGACCGCTTCTCGGCAACGAGGCGTGCAACGTCATGAAGAACCGTGATCCATTGCGAGGGTGCCAAGACCACTTGCGCGTGCAACGGCATTAGCGGATCTTCGCCCACCGCCTGCAGAATTGAGATCTGTGCGCCACGGCCTGCTGCTTTGCGCACGCGCACCGACAAGAGCGGCGAATCGTTACGCAACAGACCACCAATCAAGAATAATCGTTGCAGGCCATCAACCGCAGCGACGGGCATGCCCAACCAAGGCGCACCCTCGCGAACCGGGTCGATCGAAAAATCATGCTGACGCACGCGATGGTCGATGCTATCCGTGCCGAGTGCGCGTCCCAACCGAGCCGCCAGCGCAAGCTCTTCGAGGGTTGACGAGGCGGCTGCAAGCACGCCGAGACCACCGGGCTCTTTGGCGACGTCACGCAAGCGGTTGGCTGCGGTCTCAAGTGCTGCTTTCCATTCGACTTCGTGCCAAACGCCATGATCGTCCTTGACCATGGGTACGGTTAGGCGGTCAGGAGAATTCAGGCCTTCGTAAGAGAACCGATCACGATCGCTGATCCAGCACTCATTGACGGCTTCTTGCTCGAAGGGAACGACGCGCATCACCCGATCGTGCTTGACCTGAATATTCAGGGTCGAGCCGAGTGAATCATGGGGACTCACCGAACGACGTCGTGACAGTTCCCAGGTTCGTGCGGAATAGCGGAATGGCTTACTGGTGAGGGCGCCGACGGGACAAATGTCAATCATGTTGCCGGACACTTCGGACTCAACCGAACGTCCCACAAAGCTCATGATCTCGCTGTGCTGTCCGCGACCGGCCATGCCGAGTTCCATCACGCCCGCGACTTCCTGACCAAACCGCACGCAGCGCGTGCAGTGGATGCAACGCGACATTTCTTCAGCCGAAATGAGCGGTCCCATCGGCTTGTGAAAGACGACGCGTTTGGCCTCGTCATATCGACTGCTGCTGCTACCGTAGCCGACCGCCAAGTCTTGAAGCTGGCATTCGCCACCCTGATCGCAGATCGGGCAGTCAAGCGGGTGGTTGATCAGCAGAAACTCCATCACCGCTTTCTGCGCGGCAATGGCTTTTTCGGAGCGAGTCCAGACCTTCATGCCCGGAGTCACTGGAGTGGCGCAGGCCGGCAATGCCTTCGGCGCCTTCTCGACCTCAACCAGGCACATCCGGCAATTGGCCGCGATGCTCAGCTTCTTGTGGTAACAAAAATGGGGGACGTACAAACCCAGAGAATTGGCGGCATGCATGACCATGCTGCCCTCGATGACCGAGGCGGGTTTGCCGTCGATTTCGAGTTCAATCATGAGTGATCCACCAGGCAGCGCTTGTGTTCGATGTGATACGCAAATTCATCACGGTAATGCTTGAGGAAGCCCTTCACAGGCATTGCAGCGGCGTCACCCAGAGCGCAAATCGTTCGACCCATGATGTTGTCAGCCACCCCACCCAAGCGATCAAGATCTTCGGGACGCCCCTGACCGTGTTCGATCCGATGGACCATCCGCGATAACCAGCCTGTGCCCTCCCGGCATGGGGTGCACTGGCCGCAAGATTCTTCGTAGTAGAAATGTGACAAGCGCGCCAACGACCGGACCATGCAGCGGGTCTCGTCCATGACGATCACCGCGCCTGAACCCAACATGGATCCGGCCTTGGCGATGGCGTCATAGTCCATCGTGATGTCCATCATGATGTTCGCCGGCAGCACGGGTGCTGATGATCCGCCAGGAATCACAGCCTTGAGGGCACGGCCATCGCGCATTCCACCCGCGAGTTCAAGCAGCTTGGCAAACGGGGTGCCCAGGGGAATCTCGTAGTTGCCCGGACGCTCGACGTCACCGCTGATTGAGAAGAGCTTAGTGCCGCCGTTGTTGGGCTTGCCAACGTTCAGGAATGCCGCACCGCCGTTACGGATGATCCAGGGGACCGCCGCAAACGTCTCGGTGTTGTTAATCGTCGTTGGCTTGCCAAACAAACCATAACTCGCTGGGAACGGCGGCTTGAAGCGCGGTTGTCCTTTCTTGCCCTCAAGGGATTCGAGGAGAGCGGTCTCTTCGCCACAGATGTACGCCCCATACCCATGAAAGGCGTGCAACTGAAAACTGAAACCGGAGCCGAGAATGTGATCGCCCAATAGGCCCGCCGCCCTCGCCTCTTCTAGCGCTTCTTCGAACCGCTCGTAGGTCGAAAAAATCTCGCCATGAATGTAGTTATAACCGACCGGGATTCCCATCGCATACGCCGCGATCGCCATCCCCTCGATAACGATATGGGGGTTGTAACGCAGGATGTCCCGGTCTTTAAATGTGCCTGGCTCGCCCTCGTCCGAGTTACAGACCAGATACTTGGCACCCGGAAAAGCGCGGGGCATGAAACTCCACTTTAGGCCGGTCGGAAAACCCGCTCCGCCGCGCCCCCGCAGAACGCTCGCTTTGACTTCTGCGATGACCTGCTCAGGGGTCAGACCCTCGCCACCGTCTTTACCCAGAATCTTGCGCAGGGCCTGATAGCCGCCACGCGACTCATAGTCTTTAAGGCGCCAAGCATTCGGCCCATCCAGATCGGCCATGATCTGAGGCGCGATGTGGCGCCCGTGAAAACAGGTTTCGACAGCATGGTTGACGTGAATCGGTTCAATTGCACCCATGGAAATTCCTTTCGCAGCCTGTAGCGGACGCCGTTATGCGACGTCGACGCGGTTGCCGGGGTTCACCCCGGGGGCCTTGGCGCGCAACTCTTCGAGCAACGCATCCAGTTTGACCTCGTCGCAAAAACTTTCCATGCGCGTGTCGTTCACCAACAGCACCGGGGCGTCCGCGCAGGCGCCCATGCATTCGCCCTCGCGCAAGGTGAACACGCCGTCTGTCGTGGTCTCACCATAGCCCACCCCCAGCGTGCGCTGAAGGTACTGACCAGCGCGATCGCCATGGCGCAGTGCACACGGCAGATTGGTGCAGACCGTGAGCTTGAAGCGCCCGACCGGACTGGTGTTGTACATGGTGTAGAAGGTCGCCACCTCGTGCACCGCAATCGGCGGCATGCCCAGGGTCTTGGCAACGTCTTCGACAACCTCGGGGCTCATCCAACCCTTTTCTTGTTGCGCGATCGTCAGCGAGGCCATCACGGCCGCCTGCTTTTGGTCGGGCGGGTACTTGGCAACTTCGCGGGCGATCTTGGCGTAGGCGGCTTCGGACAGAAGGCGCGACGTGTGCGCACCATTGTCGGTCGAAGGAGCTGGAGTTGGAGTGGTCATTGCGGGAATTTGCACGTTCAATCAGCGATCAATTTCGCCAAACACAATGTCCTGGGTCCCGATGATCGTGACAACGTCTGCAATCATATGGCCACGCGACATCATGTCGAGGCCCTGCAAATGGGCATAACCAGGAGCACGAATTTTGAGCCGGTAAGGCTTGTTGGCACCATCACTGACCATATAGATCCCGAACTCGCCCTTCGGATGTTCGATGGCCGCATAGCACTCGCCCGGAGGCACATGCATACCTTCGGTAAAAAGTTTGAAGTGATGAATGAGCTCCTCCATCGAACTCTTCATGTCAACCCGATGCGGCGGGGCGACTTTATGGTTATCCGTCATCACGGGGCCGGGATGATTGCGTAACCACTCCACGCACTGACGCATGATCCGGTTGCTCTGGCGCATCTCTTCGATACGAACCAGATAACGATCGTAGGAATCGCCATTCTTGCCGACCGGGATGTCGAAATCCACCAGGTCATAGACTTCATAGGGCTGATGCTTACGAAGGTCCCAGGCAATCCCCGAGCCACGGAGCATCGGGCCGGTAAAACCCCATGCCCGCGCTTGGTCCGGTGTCACGATGCCGACGTCGCACAGGCGCTGCTTCCAGATCCGGTTGTCGGTCAGCAGCGTCTCGTACTCATCAACCGCTTTGGGGAACCGGTTACAAAAATCCTCAATGAAATCGAGCAAGGATCCCTGACGATTCTCGTTAAGCTCACGAATCGATTTTTCGTTACGAATCTTGCTGGCGGCGTACTGCGGCATGTGATCGGGCAGGTCACGGTAGACCCCGCCCGGCCGGTAGTAAGCCGCGTGCATCCGGGCTCCTGACACCGCTTCATAGCAGTCCATCAGATCTTCACGCTCGCGGAAGGCGTACAGGAAGATCGTCATCGCACCAACGTCAAGCGCGTGCGCGCCTAGCCACAGCAAATGATTGAGCAGACGCGTAATCTCATCAAACAACACGCGGATGTACTGAGCGCGCAGCGGCACCTCGACATCCATCAGCTTTTCGATTGCCATCACATAGGCGTGTTCGTTACACATCATGGACACGTAGTCCAGACGGTCCATGTACGGCAGTGCCTGCAAATAGGTACGGGTCTCGGCCAGCTTTTCAGTCGCGCGATGGAGCAATCCAATGTGCGGATCGGCGCGCTGCACGACTTCGCCGTCGAGCTCAAGCACCAACCGCAACACCCCGTGCGCAGCCGGATGCTGAGGCCCGAAATTCAGTGTGTAGTTCTTGATCTCAGCCATCGCGTCAGCCTCGCCCTCGGGCATAGCCCTCTTCGCGAATCACGCGCGGCACATTCTCGCGCGGCTCGATCGTGACCGGTTGATAAATAACCCGCTTTTGCTCGGGATCGTACCGCATTTCAACATGGCCAGAGACCGGGAAGTCCTTGCGGAAGGGGTGGCCGACGAAGCCGTAGTCCGTGAGGATGCGGCGCAGGTCGGTATGCCCTTCGAACATGATTCCAAAAAAATCAAAGGCTTCGCGCTCGTACCAACCCATCGACGGCCAGACTTCGGTCAGCGACGTGATCGTTGGATATTCATCGTCACCACAATAGGACCGCATGCGCAGACGCTGATTGAGGTGTGTCGACAGGAGATGAAGGACAACTGCGAACCGGGGGCCTTCGTGCCCTGCACCGCCCCAATCCTGGTAGTCCACGCCGCACAGGTCGATCGCAGTATCAAAGCGCAGTCCGCTGGCATCGCGACAGACTTGGGCCGCGGCTTCCCAATGCTTGGGCGCGACTTCCAGAGTCACTTCTCCGAAGGCTTCTACGAGCGAGACGATCTGATCGCCTAGCGCTTCTTGCAGAGCCGCCTTCAGGGTTTCGTTGGGGGTCGTCATGGCGTCGGCGCTTAACGGGCAATCGTATTGGTTCGGCGAATCTTGTTCTGCAATTGCAGAATGCCGTAAATCAGGGCTTCAGCGGTCGGTGGGCAACCCGGCACGTAAATATCAACTGGGACGATCCGGTCGCAACCGCGGACCACCGAATAGGAGTAATGGTAGTAGCCGCCGCCATTGGCACACGAGCCCATGCTGATGACCCAGCGTGGCTCGGGCATCTGGTCGTAGACCTTGCGCAGGGCGGGCGCCATCTTGTTGCAGAGCGTCCCGGCCACCAGCATGACATCGCTCTGACGGGGGCTGGGTCGGAACACGATGCCGAACCGATCGAGGTCGTAGCGGGCGGCACCTGCATGCATCATCTCGACCGCGCAACAGGCGAGGCCGAAGGTCATCGGCCACATGCTGCCGGTACGGGTCCAGTTAATCAGCTTGTCGAGCTGAGTCGTGACAAACCCTTCCTGCAAAACGCCATCAATTGCCATCAGATTTCCCTATCATTCCCAGTCCAGCGCGCCTTTTGTCCATTCATAGACAAAACCGACCACCAAAATACCGAGAAAAACCATCATTGCAAGGAAGCCCGAAACTCCAATGGCATCAAAAGAAACTGCCCATGGAAACAGGAACGCCACTTCGAGATCAAACAGAATAAAAAGAATTGCGACGAGGTAATAGCGGACGTCGAATTGCATGCGCGCATCTTCAAACGCTTCAAAACCGCATTCATACGGCGATAGTTTCGCTGCATCTGGACGGTGCGGCCCCAGCAATCGCCCGATGAGCATGGGACCGACGCCGACCCCCGCTCCGACCAAAATGAACAGGAGAATCGGGAAATACTGGTCAAGATTCATTCAGCGCTCGCTCCTGCAATAACCCGCGAGATTCAACCCGTTTTTGGAGGACTCTGCCAACGAGCCCACAAATAAGCCAACTGGTGCCGACGGCGAGACTCGAACTCGCACAGCTTTCGCCACCACCCCCTCAAGATGGCGTGTCTACCAATTTCACCACGTCGGCGATTGAATCTTTATGAAACGCGTGTCATCTAAATTACGAAGAGCGGATGGTAAACCAATTTCGAGGTGGGCAGGACCGTGTCGTCCGGTCGCAACTTAACGCTGGGACGGCGCAGTGGCGGGCCCGGGGATAGCGCCGGCGCCACTTGTCGATGCCCCACCGGACGCAGGGACAGAGGCCGGCGGGACCCCGGCTGGGGCGCCCGACCCACCGGCGGGCGAACCTGGCCCAGAGGCTGGAGGCGACACAGGGACGGACCCTGGAACCGATCCAGGGATCGTGGCTGCGGCGCCCTCCATGACGCTGCCTGTCGCGGCCACGCGACGATCCGACATCATCGCGATGCCCAGTGTCGCGCAAAAAAAGATCGTCGCGAGTCCGCCAGTCGTCCGGCTCATGAAATTGGCCGAGCCACTGGCGCCAAAAAGGCTTCCGGACGCACCACTCCCGAAGGCGGCTCCCATGTCGGCACCTTTGCCGTGTTGCAGCAATACCAACACGATGACCCCGAGTGCCGAGAGCACCTGAACCACCATCAGCACGGTCATTAAAATAGACATATCAATTCAGGTTCCGTCAAAATTTCGCCTGGGTTGCTGCCGCGCAGATCGCGACAAAATCATCCGCAATTCGGGAAGCACCACCCACCAGGGCACCATCAATATCCGGCTGTGCAAATAGCGCACTTGCGCTAGCCGCACCGACGCTCCCGCCATAAACCACCCGGATCTCATCGCCGGGCGCGCCCCCGGCCAGCAAACGGGCGCGAATGAAGGCGTGGGCCGCCTGTGCCATTTCGGGTGTTGCCGCCCGACCCGACCCAATCGCCCAGATGGGCTCATAAGCAATGACGGCAGCCCCACCTTTAACGACGCCAACCACCGCGTCGATCTGATGCGCCAATACCGCTTCGGTCAAATGCGACTGACGTTGCGCCAACGATTCACCAACACAAATAATGGGGCAAATGCCAGCGTCGATCAGGCGATGCGCTTTGCTGGCCACGACCGTATCGGTCTCGCCGTGCATACCGCGCCGCTCCGAGTGCCCAACGATCGCATACGAGCAACCGAGATCGCGCAACATGTTGGCAGACACCTCGCCGGTAAATGCACCTTCTGCCTGATCCGACACATCCTGAGCACCCCAGACCACCGGACTCGAGCGCAGCCGATCGGCCGCCAGGGCCAGGTAGGGGAACGGGGGACAAATCAGCGCGTGAATGCGAGCGAAGTTGCCACCCTCGAGCGCACTGCGCATGCGATCGAGGAGCGCGGCATTGGAGGCCGCGTCACCGAGCATCTTCCAGTTACCCGCGACCAGCGGTGTAC
Source organism: Betaproteobacteria bacterium (assembly GCA_009922405.1). Lineage (GTDB taxonomy): Bacteria > Pseudomonadota > Gammaproteobacteria > Burkholderiales > Burkholderiaceae_E > RFPW01. Next base: position 4,237 of record RFVZ01000048.1, on the reverse strand, counting down.
GTTCTCTCATAACCCGCTATGTTATCAGCCAGAGTGGTCGGCGGCCCGGACTCAGTCGTCATCCTCGCGAAGGATCCGGGGCGGCATGCGCCCGGTGTAGACGCGCCACCCCCACAAGACCCAGCCCGACAATCCGTACACCAGAAAGAGCGAAAACAGGACAACCGGTGGGTCGGCACTAATCAAGACAATTCCCATCATGATCGCAATGCCGACCACGAAGGGCACACGACGCTTGAGGTCGATGGTTTTACCGCTCCAGAACGGAGCGTTCGAGACCATGCTGACGCCCGCGTAGAGCGTGAGCCCGCACGCAACCCAGGCGAGATCGGGACCACCGGCATCGATCCAGCGCGTCTCGCGCAAGTCGGTTGCAATCCAGATCAGACCCGCGACCAACGCCGCTGCAGCTGGGCTGGGCATCCCCTGGAAAAAGCGTTTATCCACCACGCTGATGTTGGCGTTGAATCGCGCCAGACGCAGTGCAGCCCCGGCGACGTACACAAACGCGGCCAACCAGCCGAGTTTGCCCAGCCCCTTGAGCGACCATTCATAGACGACGAGTGCTGGTGCAGCCCCAAATGAAACCATGTCGGCGAGGCTGTCGTACTGTTCCCCGAAAGCACTTTGCGTGTTGGTCAGGCGCGCCACCCGCCCGTCAAGGCCATCGAGCACCATCGAGACGAAAATCGCGATGGCGGCCGTCTGGAACTGGCCATTCATGCCTTGCACGATGGCAAAAAAACCCCCAAACAACGCGGCAGTAGTGAACGCGTTCGGCAGAAGATAAATCCCTCGTGGGCGCCTGCGCTGAACAGCGCTAACCGCGCCGGTCGATTCGAGTGGGGCAGCCTGGCCGGTTGATCCCATCGGCCCGCCGGATCGCAGCGGGCGAAATCGGCGTCGATTGGGCATCGCCATCCTTAGTGGTTGGCCAGGTCAGCCAACACGGTCTCGGTCGCGCTAACGCGTTCGCCGATAACGACCCGGGGCCGGGCCCTGAGTGGCAGATAGACGTCGACGCGTGAACCAAACCGGATAAAACCGAAACGCGACCCGCGTACCAACGCTTGCCCGGGGTTGACGTAACACAGAATGCGGCGAGCAATCAGGCCAGCGACCTGGACACAGGTCACCAGCGAGCCGTCGTTACGGCGAATCACAACGGCATTGCGCTCATTTTCGAGCGATGCCTTGTCCAGGTCCGCGTTTAGGAATCTCCCTGGAAAGTACTTCACCTGCTCAATCACGCCATCCACCGGAACACGGTTGGAGTGAACGTTAAACACGTTCATGAAAACGCTGATCTTAAGCGCTTGGCGATCAGCATACGGGTCTAGCGCCTGCTCGATAGCGACAATTCGACCATCGGCCGGAGATAAAACGGCGAGCGGATCGACCGGGACTCGGCGCGGCGGATCCCGAAAAAACTGCACCACGAAAATGAGGATGACCAGGAACGGGGCCGCCACAGCGCCCCCCCCCAACCACCCGGCAATCAGTGTTGCGGCGAGGCTGACCCCAATGAACGGCCAGCCCTCGCGGGCCAGTAACGGGTGGGGCCAGTGATCTTGATACGACTCAGCAGAACTCATCATGACCGAATCATGACACGTCCATGACAAACTCAGTTGCGCGACTGATCCACGAGTTTGTTACGACCGATCCAGGGCATCATCGCTCGCAGTTGCGCCCCAACCTGTTCAATCGAGTGTTCGGCCATCAGGCGCCGACGCGAGCGTAGCGTTGGCGCGCCGGCCTTGTTTTCGAGAATGAACTGTTTCGCGTATTCGCCGGTCTGAATGCGCTCGAGTACCTTCTTCATCGCGAGGCGGGTCGCATCGGTGATGATTTCAGGACCTGTCACGTACTCGCCAAACTCAGCATTATTGGAAATCGAATAGTTCATGTTGGCGATACCGCCTTCATAGATCAGATCAACAATCAGCTTGAGCTCATGCAAACACTCGAAATACGCCATTTCGGGGGCATATCCCGCTTCGACCAGGGTCTCGTAGCCAGCCTTGATCAGTTCGACGGCACCGCCACACAACACCGCCTGTTCACCAAACAGATCGGTCTCAGTTTCTTCGCGGAAATTGGTCTCAATGATCCCCGAGCGACCACCACCAATCGCGCAGGCATAAGACAGGGCAAGATCACGCGCCATCCCCGACTCGTCGTGATGGATCGCGACGAGGCAAGGTGTGCCGCCCCCCTGAACGTAGGTTCCACGGACCGTGTGCCCTGGCGCCTTCGGGGCGATCATGACGACATCGAGGTCCGCACGGGGTGACACCTGGCCGTAATGGATATTGAACCCATGAGCAAACGCGATCGTCGCGCCATGCTTGAGGTTGGGTTCGATCTCGTTGCGATAGACCTCGGCGATGGTTTCATCGGGCATCAGCATCATGATGAAATCGGCTTGACGAACGGCCTCGGCCACCGGTGCGGCCTTGAGGCCTGCCTTTTCGACTTTGCCCCAGGACGGGCCGTTCTGGCGTACGCCGACCACAACGTCGACACCCGATTCGTTCAGGTTCTGAGCGTGGGCGTGGCCTTGACTGCCATAGCCGATGATCGCGACCTTACGGCCTTTGATCAATTTGATATCGCAATCTTTGTCGTAAAAAACTTTCAAGTGAGTCTCCAGAATTCCAGAACGGAAAAGTTACAAATAGTCGTAGGATCGTAGGGACCGGTCTAGGCCTAGGCCTAGGCCTTTAAGACACGCTCGCCGCGGGCAATACCGGACCCACCCGTGCGCACGGTCTCAAGGATGGCTGCATGATCAATGGCTTCAATGAAGGCATCGATCTTGGTACGGTCACCGGTCAATTCGATGGTGTAGGTCTTCTCGGTCACATCGATCACGCGGCCCCGGAAAATATCGGCTAGGCGCTTCATCTCTTCACGATCTTTACCGACCGCGCGGACCTTGATCAACATGAGTTCGCGTTCAATAAATGGCGCCTCACTCAGGTCGACCACCTTAACGACTTCGATCAGACGATTCAGGTGCTTGGTGATCTGCTCGATCACATCATCGCTGCCCGAGGTCACGATCGTCATCCGTGACAGGGTCGGATCTTCGGTCGGCGCCACCGTCAGGGTTTCGATGTTGTAGCCGCGGGCTGAGAACAATCCGACAACGCGCGACAAGGCGCCCGCCTCGTTCTCCAACAGGATCGAAATGGTGTGTTTCATGGCGCGCTCCATCACAGATCCTCCGAGCCAAGCAGCATTTCACTCAAGCCCTTGCCCGCCGGAACCATCGGCCAGACGTTCTCGGTCTGGTCGGTGATGAAGTCCATGAACACCAACCGATCTTTGTGCTCCGTAAATGCCGATCGCAGGGCAGGTTCAATGTCCTCGGGCCTTTCGATCTTCATGCCAACATGGCCGTACGACTCTGCGAGCTTGACGAAATCAGGCAACGAATCCATGTAGGACTGTGAATATCGCGAACCATATTCAATTTCCTGCCACTGCCGGACCATGCCGAGGTAGCGGTTATTGAGGTTGATAATCTTCACAGGCAGGTTGTACTGGCGACAGGTCGCCAGCTCCTGGATATTCATCTGGATCGAGGCTTCGCCGGTAATACAGGCCACCGTTGCATCCCGGTTGGCCATCAACACGCCCATGGCGTAGGGCAAACCCACACCCATCGTGCCCAAACCGCCGGAGTTAATCCAGCGCCGGGGTTTGTCAAACCGGTAGAACTGAGCGGCCCACATTTGGTGTTGTCCAACATCGCTGGTGACATAGGCGTCGCCGCCCGTCACCTCCCACAGTGTCTCGACCACACGCTGCGGTTTGATAATGGTGGACTCGCGGTCGTACTGCAGGCAGTCGCGCGAGCGCCACCGCGTGATCTGCGTCCACCAGGCCTCGAGTGCCTTCGGATCGGTCCGGTGACCGGTGGCGAGACCGGCCTCAAGCTGCGCCAGTAAATCCAGGAGGCACTCGCGAACATCCCCCACGATCGGGACGTCGACTTTCACGCGCTTGGAGATCGACGAGGGGTCGATATCGATGTGGACGATCTTGTGGGGGTTCTGCGCAAAATGCTTCGGATTACCAATCACACGGTCGTCAAATCGAGCCCCGATTGCGATCAGCACATCGCAATGCTGCATTGCTGGGATTATCTGCCCAGCATCCAACCGAATTGCTGCCCACTATCCAAGGCACAGCAGCGCTGGCATGGATTGAACAAGGCGCATCTAAT
>RFVZ01000470.1 GCA_009922405.1 Betaproteobacteria bacterium | reverse complement strand
ATCCTCGGCGCACGCGGGGCGGACGCGGATCGTCTGAAGGCACTGAAATACGTCGTTCATTTTGTCGCCGACGTACACCAACCGCTGCATGCGGGTTTTGCCGACGACCGCGGCGGTAATACGGTTCAGTTGCAGGCCTATGGCCGCGGGACCAACCTACACGCGGTGTGGGACACCGCCCTCGTCGTCAATTGGCCGGGCGGCCTCGAACGGTTGACCCGCGAACTCGAGGCCGCGATCCAGGGACCCATCGCCGTTGCCGCGCGAGGCGCCGATCCTGCACGCTGGGCTGAAGAGTCGTGTCGGATCGTCGAAGAGGACTGGTTTTATCCCGATCGTCGCAAGCTCGAATCTGGCTATCAAGAGCGCGCCCAGCGCATCGTCCGATCCCAGATTATCCTCGCAACGCAGCGCTTGGCCGACCTGCTGAATCGAGTGCTGGACTGACCCCTCCGACCTCTAGATAACCCATTAAAGTACACCTCCATGACCCAGACCACTGACCACACCGATATCCATTTTTACGAGCCTGCTCGGGGCCACGGTCTACCGCATGACCCGTTCAATTCGATCGTCGCACCCCGCCCAATTGGGTGGGTATCGACGCGCAGCGCGGCAGGGGTTCTGAATCTGGCACCCTACAGTTTCTTTAATGGCTTTAACTACGTGCCGCCGATCGTTGGTTTTTCCAGTATCGGCCGCAAAGATTCGTTACTTAATATTGAAGAGACTGGGGAGTTCGTCTGGAACCTTGTGACGTTCCCGTTGGCCGAGGCGATGAATCAAACGAGTGCGGCCGTAGCAGCCGACGTGGACGAATTTCAATTGGCCGGATTGACGCCCACCCCCAGTCGTTTGGTGAAGGCGCCGCGGGTTCTGGAAAGTCCGGTGGCGTTCGAGTGTCGCATGACTCAGATTATTCAATTGCAGACCGCAGCGCATGAACCGCTTTCGACGTTTGTGACCTTTGGCGAAGTGGTTGGCGTGCATATCGATCAACGGCTTTTGGTCGATGGCGTCTACGACACGTCACAGGCCCAGCATATTGCTCGGGGTGGCGGTCCAGCCGATTATTTTAAAATTGGCCCAGAACAGTTATTCAAGATATTCCGTCCCAAATAACTGTCATAAGATGGCGTTAGATTGTGTTGACCCGTTTCACCCTGCTTTTCCATCTTTGAGGAATTTGTGATGAACTCACTCCGTCCAGTTGCCGGTTGCGCCTGCTGCGCAGATTTGCTCGGCACTTCTTTTTCACGTCGCCGCTTTCTGCAAACCGCCGCCGGCGTTGGTGTCGGCATGGGTCTCGCAGCGACGATGCCTTCGATGGCGTTGGCGGCGTCTGGCAATTACGATGCCATGCTGCTAGCTTGTATCGATCCGCGTTTTCCACAACCGACCTTTGAGTATATGAAAGGGCGTGGAATGGTCGGAAAGTACAGCCAATTCAATTTTGCCGGTGCATCGATCGGTGCCGTTGCCCCTGCATTCAAAGACTGGCACGAGACGTATTGGCAGAATCTGGCCGCTTCGAT
>RFVZ01000469.1 GCA_009922405.1 Betaproteobacteria bacterium | reverse complement strand
ACCGGTCACGATCGCGTTAGCGGTCAGGGCCTCTAACGCGTGACCGCTGGCCGCGACGCCCAGCGCCAGGATGGCCGATCCCCAGTGAACACTCCAAACTGTCCGACCCAAACGCACTCCGCTCAACGGTTTGCTCCAGTGTACCCTTGCGCGCTCCACCCAGAACGGTTACAACTTCTCGAAACGCGAAACCCCCTTTACTGCCATGGCTGACATTAATTCCATTGAACTCGGGCAATACGAAGTGCCGACCAAGCTACCAGTCTTTCACTGTCACCTGGGGGCGTTTGCCGACCAATTGATCCTGGCGCGCGAAGCCATTGAAGAACTTCGAATCAGTCACCCTGAATCGACTCCATCCAACGTCAAGTCGGTTTACATGAGCCCGTGGAAAAGCCACCAGCTCAATCCGAAATTCGCGCCATTAACCGAAACCGTTAAACAGATGGCGATGCGGGCCTCCCGACAGCATCTGGTGACCGATCTGGCCAACCTGAACCTCGATCTGGTGGTCACTGACTGCTGGGGGGTGATCTACGAAGAATCGGATCACACCATCCTGCACAGCCATTTTCCGTCGGATTTCTCAGCCGTCATTTACCTTGAGGCTGGACCCAATTGCGCCCCGATTGTGTTCGATAACCATCTCGTGATCACACCGCAACCAGGGTGGTTGATCCTGTTCCCGGGTATGCTGCGGCACCACGTCCCCGAAAATCACGACCGGCGTGTGATCGTCTCGATGAACATGCTCAAATTGCCGAAGTTTCAGTAGCTTCGGCAGGCTTTAACGGCCCGCGGTCCGCAGCGTACGCCGGACCATGTCGGCCACATGACAGCCACCGGCCAGGCTGAGGTAAACGATTGGTCCGAATGGATCGCTCGCCAGTTGCGTTGCCCTCAGCGCCAGCATCAGGCTTAGCCCCGAGAGCAGATTCAACAGGTACTCCTCTGGGGCTAAACCACGACGCCGAAGGTAGTAATTCGTCAACAAACAAACGGCCTCTGCAACCGTCAGTCCAACCGCGAAATTGATCACCCAACCGCGTTCCCAAGCTTGCAGGAGATAATCGGTCAAACTCATCAAAATGATTCCAATGGAGACAGCCATGAAAATCCCATCCTGCCAGGCAGAGGTCAGTCCCGAAGAGTGGGCCCTGCGCTGCGATCTGGCGGCGGCTTACCGTCTGGTCGCCCACTTTGGATGGAGCGATCTCGTGTTTACGCATATCAGCGTACGCATTCCGGGGCCCGAGCACCACTTTCTGATCAACCCATACGGGCTGTTGTTCGATGAAATCACCGCTTCCTCACTGGTCCGGATCGACCAGTCGGGCAATAAAGTGGGAAGCAATCCGTTTCCGGTCAACCCGGCGGGTTTCACCATTCACAGCGCGATTCACTCGGCTCGGGATGACGCGCAGTGCGTGCTTCACACCCACACACGGGCTGGCGTCGCGGTGGCTGCACAACGTGCCGGGGTACTGCCCATCTCGCAGCAAAGCACCTTCGTTCTGGCCTCACTGGCTTATCACGACTATGAAGGCGT
>RFVZ01000468.1 GCA_009922405.1 Betaproteobacteria bacterium | reverse complement strand
GCTGTGCGCCGGAAGCACTCACGCTGGGGTACCTGCGCAACCAGCGGCTGGTGGACACCCTGCACGACGTGCTGGCCGTGCAGGTGGACTGGGAGGTGAATGCCGTGGCCGTCACCACCCGCAGCGGCGCGAGCCACATCGAGGAGCGCACGGCCAGCAAGGTGGTGACTACCGGGTGCGGCCAGGGCTCGATGCTTGGAGGCTTGCTGGACGCCGTGGAGTCGGTGCGGCTGCCGCCCGGTGCGCGCCTGAAGCAATCCACGATTTACCGCATCGTGGACACCATCCGCACCCAGCAATCCATCTACAAAAAAGCCGGTTCAGTGCACGGCTGTGCGCTGTTTTCCTCTGCAGGAGACCTGCTCTATTTTGTGGAGGACGTGGGCCGCCCGGACTGAACCTGCATGGGCGTGCTGCATGCAACGGGTGAGGCGCTAACCCTGGCACTGTCGGGCGATGCCGCGCTGCTGGCCATCATCGGCGTTTCCCTGCGCACCACGCTGGTCAGCCTGGCGATGGCTTTTCCGTTGGCCGTCGCGGCGGGTTACTGGCTGGCAACCACACGCAGCCCCGCGCGCGCGGTCTGCATCTGGCTGGTGCAGACGGCGCTATCACTACCTACGGTGCTCATCGGCTTGCTGCTGTATCTGCTGTTGTCGCGTGCGGGCCCGCTCGGCAACCTGCAATGGCTGTTTACCCAGCCGGGCATCGTGGCCGGGCAGATGCTGATTGGTTTGCCCCTGATGACCGCGCTCACCCTGCACAGTGTGCAGGCGGTGGACCGGCGCATTGCGGAAACGGCCATCATTCTGGGTGCAGGGCGCGCCCGAACCGCGGTCACAGTGCTGTTCGAGGCGCGCTTCGGCATTGTGGCTGCGGTGGTGCATGGCTTTGGCCGCGTCGTGTCGGAAGTGGGTTGTGCACTGATGGTGGGCGGCAATATCGCCGGCGAAACGCGCACCATCACCACCGCCATTGCGCTGGAAACCAGCAAAGGCGAGTTTGCCCAGGGCATTGCGCTGGGCCTGGTGCTGATCACGATTGCGCTGGTGGTCAACGCCGCGCTGCTCTTGCTGCAGGGGCAGGCGCGGCATGTGCCGGCGGCTGCGGCATGACCGCCCTGCTCGAACTTGCCGGTGTTTGCAAGTCCTTTGGCGAACGCACCCTGCTGGACCTGGATTCGGTGCGTATCGATACCGGCTGCGCCTACGCCCTCACCGGCATCAACGGCAGCGGCAAGAGCACGCTCATGCGCATCCTGTGCGGTCTGGAGCCAGCCTCCGTCGCAAGTTCTTACTGGAAGGGCGCGCCGATCCAGTGGTCTCCCTATTCCGGTCTGCTCCGGCAATCAGTGGTTTATGTACACCAGCACCCCGTGCTGTTCTCCGTGCAGGTAGCGGCCAATGTGGGCTATGGACTGCGGGCGCGGGGCGTTGCGCAGCCACAGCTGCAGGCGCGTGTGCATGAGGCGCTACAGTGGGCCGGCATCGGCCATTTGTCTGGCGCCGCCGTGCGCAACCTCTCCGGCGGCGAAGTGCAGCGCGTTGCGCTGGCGCGCG
>RFVZ01000467.1 GCA_009922405.1 Betaproteobacteria bacterium | reverse complement strand
ATGTGGTCAGGAGAAACCCCACCTGCCAGGTCGTTGCTACCCTCGTAAATAATCACTGCCCGCGGCTTGTAAGGAATGGCTAGATTCAGGATATACAGATCGGCCGCCTGGGCCATTCTGCTGCCGCCGACTCCATAGTTGTAAATCCGTAGCGGAGCCAGATCGTTGGTAATCGTTTTCCAGCGCTCCATGTGGGAGCTTCCGATACAAATGATGGCTCCAGTTGCCGGGGGATTCTGTTTCACGGTCAGCAGTAATTTTTCATATCTATGCTGAGTAGGCTCCTTGGTGACGGTGTCCTGGCCGGGCTCAACCGCAAATCCCGAAGGCGTTGTGGAGATTAGCAGGGCGGCAAAGAAGCTTCCTAAAAAGCGGTAGGGACAAGAAAACATATATGATTAATTTGATATTCGTTTTGCAATCTGTCCACAGGCAATTATGAAAACTTCCGCCACAGAAAATAACCGGGACAGGATGCCCTGTTCTGGTTAACGATTTTTGCGATTTTACCGATAAATCAACCGATCGAATTGTGCCGCCCGAGCATGATGAATGGTGATGTTCATCACGGTCCACGCCGGATGATCAGCCGGCTGTTGTTCAGGGTGCTTTCACGCTCGCTCGGCTATCGCCGCCACGGCGCAGAGTCCCTCGCAGCAACAGCTGTGGAAAGGACAGATGCCGTGCAATGATCGCCGGCGAGCTGAGGCAACGGAGTATGGCCCATCTCAGGATGCACAAGGACGTGCAGCGATTTGCTGTGTGCCATGCCGCCCTCATTTGGTGCCGAGTTTCCTTTGCATTTCTTAAATCTGCAGGGCTTATGTCTCAGTCACCATGGTCTTCACCCAGACGAGTTGGAGGATCATCATGCCACAGAAAAACAGGAACACATAGCCCGGCGCAAAGGTCGTTACCATTCTAGGGAAGGGGGTGGCCAGCAGCCCGCCGAAAATCCAGTGAGTGAAGCTCCCAGCGCGTGGTCCCCGGCACGATGGCGGTCCATCTTTTCTTGCTTGATATAAGGTTAATTTGTCTGCGTTCCGTAGTCGCGGCTGGCGGGTCGCAGCGCCAGCATTAGCACCACGGCGAGCAACGCTGGAATCGCGCAAAATGCGAAACCGGTCGCCAATGGCACACCGTGGTCTTTGAGTCGGCCAAGCAGAGGTGTTAGAAACGCACCGGCCGCGATGCCGAAAAAATTCATCAGGCCGTAGCCCGTAGCGCGAAATCGTGATGGTGCGAGCTGGCAAAGAATTGGCATGTTGTTCGCATCAAACATTCCAAAGCCCAGTCCGTAGAAGGCGGCACAAACCACGACCAACGGCAGGGTGGGTGCAAAGCCGATGCCCGCCAGCGCCGGTACGGTCAGCAGCAATCCCGCCGCACTCGTCCAGGCGCGGCCACGAACATGGCGCTTGGCCAGCATGTCGGAAACTTTTCCGCCGAGCAGCACGCCCAAAAAACCCGAGCTGGCAGTGGTCAGCGTGGCGTAAAGTCCGGAACTTTTCTGGTCCAGCAGGAACCGGTCTTGCAGCATCGTCGGCAGCCAGTTTTTAA
>RFVZ01000466.1 GCA_009922405.1 Betaproteobacteria bacterium | reverse complement strand
GGCAAGGATTGATCAGCGCGCACCGCTGGCGTACCTGACTGGCGAGGCCTGGCTCGCTGGGCGTCGTTTTCTTTGTGACCGACGTGCGCTAGTCCCCAGATCACCAATCGGATTGATTCTTGAGCAGGGGCTCGAACCTTGGTTGCCTGATGCTGATCGCATCAAACGCGTTCTCGATTTATGTACTGGGGGCGGAAGCCTCGCTGTCATCGCCGCTCAAACATTCAGCGCAGCGCAAGTCGTCGCCACCGATTTGTCGGCCCAGGCGCTCGCGCTTGCGGCTGACAACCTCACCCTGTTCGGGCTTGAAGATCGAATCGAACTCCGTCAGGGGCACCTCTGGACTCCGATCGACGGGTTGCAATTCGATCTGATTATTTGTAACCCGCCCTACGTAGATGCGCAGTCGATGGCTGAGCTACCGACCGAGTGGCGTCATGAACCAACGCTCGGACTGGACGGAGGGCTGAGTTTGCGTGCAGTGGCTCAGTCCGCTGACATCGATTTGGCCGAGATCGACGTTACAAAAGTCGCGTCGGCTGATGTGAAAGAGGATGGCCTGGACCTTGTACGGCAGGTGATCGCGCATGCCAGCGCGCATCTGACTGCAGACGGTTTACTGATTCTTGAGATCGGCCATCAAATCGAGGCCTTCGAGGCTGCCTTTCCAAGCTTGACGCCGATTTGGCTCCCGGTATCCGCCGGCGATCAGATGATCGCGTTGCTGGAGCGCTCGGCCCTTCCCGCATGATCCGATTTGCCGGCCTGGAACTCTCCCGCGGTGGCCGGACCCTCCTGAGCGGGGTTGATGGCATCATTGAGCGTGGCGAGCGGATCGGACTCCTCGGGCGCAATGGTTGTGGAAAGACCACCCTGTTGTCGGCGATCGCAGGAGACCTGAGCCCCGACCGGGGCGAAATTGATCAGCCGCGACTGCGTATCGCTCGACTTTCCCAGCACCCACCAGCTGGGTCACATTCGCTCATTGAACATGTCTTGCGTGCGGACTCCCGCCGCGATGCAATCGTGCGCGAACTGGCTGCTCTTGAGCTGAACAGCGCGACCGAGGATTCCCCGGTCGAAGGCGGGCGGATCGCGCAGTTGCATGGCGAGTTCGACGAACTTGACGGATGGAGCGCACCAGCCAGGGCCGCAAAGCTTCTCGACGGGCTTGGATTTTCTGCCGAGGATCATGAAAAACCCGTCGATTCTCTCTCGGGGGGCTGGAAAATGCGCCTCGATCTGGCCCGAGTCCTGATGACCCCGGCCGACTTGTTGCTGCTGGATGAACCGACCAACCACCTTGACCTTGACGCCGTGTTCTGGCTCGAGCGTTGGTTGGTTCGGTTCGATGGCACCGTCCTGGTCGTCTCGCATGACCGGGACTTCGTGGATGCCTTTGCGACCGCCGTACTTCACTTTGAGCACCAGACCCTTCAACGATACGCCGGTGGCTGGAGTGCGTTCGAGCGTCAGCAATCAGAACGACAACGCCTGCAGCGCAAGCTTGCCGATAGTCAGGCGCAGCGGATTGCGAAACTCGAACAGTTTGTTGCCCGATT
>RFVZ01000465.1 GCA_009922405.1 Betaproteobacteria bacterium | reverse complement strand
GCCGAGGTGTTCTACACCGATCCCTGGGTGGATATGCACAACCGAATGAAAGAGGCGCTCGTGCTGCTTGGCAAACTCCCTCGCGCGGTTGTTCGGCCGCCACTCATGAAAATCAGCGCCGCTGAAATCGCCCGGATTCGCACTGCTTTAGTGCAGGCTCAACTCTTACCAAGTTAGGAACCCCCATGTCAAAGAATCGCAAGAGCAACAAAGAAGCGAAGAAGCCTAAACAAGACCATACCGCGCTCAAGGTGCCTCAGAGCGATCCGATTCGAGCGACGGTGACCACGGCGATCATGCCGAAGGGAAAAGCCAAGTCAATCTAGAAGTTGTAGCGGGAATTCCACTCGACTTCTTCGATCAAGGCATCCGCGATGATTTTCATTGACGGAAATTCGTCTTTGCGAATTGTCTTGGCAAGCAGTTCAAGCTCCGCCTGCGCGGTCGAGTCTTTCAAGTGTCTGGCGAGCCAATACCACTGAAAGGCCTCGGTCTTGTGCTGGCTGAGAATCAGCGGGTTGGCGTAAAAAGCGCCCAGCTGCAACGCCGATTTCGCGTCCTTGCGTCGAGCTGCCTGTTCGAGTAGAGCGAGCGCTTCGGTGGTTTGTTCCTCAGTGGGTTGCGGCTGTTCGAGCAGCGAGCACCCTAAAAGGCGCATGGCCCCGATGTCCTTGCGGGCTGCGATGCGCCAGATCGTCAACGCGACTTTGCGCTTGTCGGCGCCAAAAAGCCCATCCGCAAAGAGTTGTCCGACCATGGCCATGTTCTTGTGACTCAACAGGGATTCTGAGTACGACTCGAAAACCGCGCCAGCCTCCGGACGCAACCGGTCCGGAATCGTCTTGTTGCGGGCCATCCCGAGCAACTCGACCATCGATGAAAAATCTTTCTTTCGCACCACTCGCGCGATGAAGACGCGCGCTGCTAGCTCGAAGTTGCCAGTGATCAGGATTCGATGCGCGGAGGTTACCGAAATGGTCGCCGCCTCCCGATCCCGCATCACCAGCGCGATGAGTTCGCGATTGGTAAGTGGACCAACGGCTGAAGGCTGCGTTTGACGAGCAGCCGGGCTCGAAGATTCGGGGGGTAAACCCATCGGCGCAGGCTCTAGAGCACCGTACAGTGGCCTTGATGGCTCGCGGAGAGGTTTGGCGGCTCTCTCGGTGGCGCGCACGACTCCGGGTAAATCCAGTGCATAGATCCGAACGGGCATTCGAACCATCTCGAGCGAGTTGTCCCCAAGGTCGTTGAATGCGCATTCCCCGACTTTGTTGTAAATTTCGTTGTGCACAATGCTCGAGACCCAAATTCCTCCGGGGTCTGCGATTCGACCGATTTGGTTGGCCAAGTTGATCGCAGAGCCCATTAAATCATTGCCGTCAAAAATCACATCTCCAACATTGATTGCCATTCTGACCAACAGAGGCTGTTCGGTCGGGAGATCCCGGTTGCGTTCGTGGAGCGTTTTTTGGCAGAGCATTCCAAATTTCGTGGCATTCACGGGGCTCTGAAATTCAAACATTACCTCGTTTGCCGTTTTGCTGACGACCCGGCCCCGGTAATC
>RFVZ01000464.1 GCA_009922405.1 Betaproteobacteria bacterium | reverse complement strand
AAAGAAGCAGCAGCATTGATCGAAGCAGATCTGCTGTACCTTGCGATCGATTAGAAGTTCTACATTGACCGTGTTTGAATTGACTGTCTATTTGATTGGGAGCCCAGCGATTCTCAGCGTCGTCGACGCCTCAGTATTGGATTCGACGAAAGTTTTTACACGTCAACCGCCCCAGCTAGAGAATTTTCGGAAAGAAGCATGCTTTCCAGCAGTGCGGATGACATTACTTCCGTTTAGCGGCTGGCGTGAGCCCGGTGAATTCAATACGCATAGCTACCCAGGCAGCCCGTATCGCTTGACGTAGGCCGATGGCATCTTCGGCAAGCAATCTCATCCAAGCGCCTGTACCGTTCGGAAGCGCTGAAGCCGCGGCGTATGTACCCGGAATCGGCCCAATCGCCCGACGCAGAGCGGCTAGCAGGGCAGGCGCTGGGTCCGAAGCGGTCAGCGCGAAGAAGCTTCCCTGCGCTTGGTAGCGACCATTGATTCCGGGCCGGTTACTTTGCAATGTGTGACCTTCAATTCGAAACCGATCACGTACCAACAAACTCCCTGCAGCATCGCGCACAAGAGTTTCCGATGCATAACTGTCAAACATTTGACCACTGAGATCGGGGTCATGCAAGACAAGCGCCTCGCCCAGCAGCACCCGTGCGCCGGGGTGTAATGTCACGGTAACTTCGTTCTGCAGGTTAGCGCGCGGGAAGATCACCAAGGGATCAGGTATGTACTCGAGCAAGGAATCTACCTCGGCTTCGATCAGCACCCGGTGCCTGGCCTCTCGACCATCGTTCATGCTGTGCACGATGGTCGACGCTGCAGAAGTTAGATGCGCTTGCGTGCCGGCCTGCGCGACTAAGCGCAAGCCAAGATCGTCGCCTTGAAAAATACCGCCTGAACAAGATTGAAGATAAAGCGACGACATACCCGCGGGATCACCATCAAAACGCAAGGTTCTGCCGAGATGAAACGGATAGCCCACCAGCTGCCGCCCAACACCCGTGATGCCATTCGGTTGCCTTACGAACTCGATGTAAGCCTGTGGCTTGAAAACGGAAGCGATGGTCACAATCCAGTATCAGGTGATTACGCTAACGATCGAACAGTACCTCGCTTGCGATACGCTCGACGATCTGATCCACCCCATCGCCCTTGGCACAGTTAGTCTCTAGGACTGGCCGACCCGAACGTACCTGATTCGCCTCGCGAATCATCCGAGGCAAATCGACATTCACATGCGGTGCAAGATCGACTTTATTGATCACAAGTAGGTCGCAGGTGAGGACGCCCAGACCACGCTTGCGCGGGATGTCATCACCACCGGCAACATCAATCACAAAAATCCAGTAGTCGACCAAATCAAAACTGAACGTAGAAGCAAGATTGTCGCCACCGGATTCGATCAGGATGAGATCCAGCCCGGGGAACTTCAAGCTCAGCTCCTCTGCGGCCTGAATATTCAGCGTTGGATCTTCGCGAATCGCCGTGTGTGGGCAGGCACCAGTTTCCACCGCGAGCACCCGCCCAGGGTCGATCAACCCGCTGCGACGCACTCTGTCGGCATCTTCCTTGGTGGTCAGATCATTC
>RFVZ01000463.1 GCA_009922405.1 Betaproteobacteria bacterium | reverse complement strand
ATGATCCAGGCCGATGCATTTAGCCCCCTGGCTCAGGCATCGTCGAGTGTGCTGTCCGATATGCCGGCCCGTGCTGTTGAGAGCGCCGGGGCTTCGCTCAAAGACCTTAATGTGTCGACCCCCATGCTGGTCGGCGCTGGCGCTGTTTTGGTTGGGCTCGCTGCAGGCGGTGGTGGCGGTGGTTCGTCTGCTCCACGCAACCAGACCGGGGTGGTTCAGGACGGACTGGTCAAAGACGCCACGGTTTTTATTGATGTGAACAAAAACGGTGTTCTGGATACCGGCGAGCCTTCTGCGAAAACCGATGCCAAGGGGACCTTCACGATTGCATCGGATGCGTCTGGGCCGATCGTAGCTACGGGTGGTATCAATATCGATACCGGTTCTGCCAATACGATCATCCTCAAGGCGCAGCCCGGCTCAACCGTGATTAATCCAATCACGACCTTGGTCAGCGCGCTAGTTGTCGAGCAGTCATTGACGTTGGCGGCGGCTGAGACGGCGGTTAAGTCGGCGTTAGGGCTCGATTCCAAGCTCAACCTGAGCACTTACGACCCTTTTGCCGGTACGGGTGACGTCGCGTACCAAAAAGTGGCGGCCTCAGTCGCCTTGTTGGCGTCGACCGTTGCCACAGCTGGTTCGGGTGGTGGTGCGGCGACCTTCAGCGCACTCGCCACGACCATCAAGCAAAGCAGCGCGACTCTTGACCTTACCAAGGCGGCTACGCTGACGACGGTCTTTGCGAGCGTCCCCGCGATCGCTACGCAGAGTGCCGATCTGGCCCAGAAAAATACCGCAATCGCGACCGCATCGAACGTTGCCGACATCCCGCAAAAGCTCCTCGACTACGGGGTTTCGCAACTCACGTTGAGTCTCAAAGTGGATTCTGGGATTGCGAACGATCGTATTACGAATAACGGTTCTGTGGTTCTGAAGGACCTGACGGGTGCGGTGGCTAATCCAACCGGTCTCCAGTACAGCATCGACGGGGGCAAATCGTTTAAGGCCGACCTGGCAACGTTTGCTGCAGCCGAAGGTTCTAATTCACTGGTGCTGCGCCTCGTCGCTGATAACGGACTGGCGTCTAAAACATCCGCCCCGTTGACTTTTACGCTCGATACCCAATTGAGTGTGCCCACGGTGGGGATCGCGTCGGGTTCGGTGGGCGGTGTGCTCAATGATTCAGGCTTGAGTTCGACTGACGGTATTACCAATGTGGCTAATCCCGTGCTGGCCGGAAGTGCTGAAGCCGGTTCGGCGATCGAAATTCTGTTGGCGGGCGTGACGGTTAAGACCACCGCAGACAGTGCGGGCCGCTGGACAGCGACACTGCCCAGCGCCACCCGGCTGGCCGACGGTACGCCAGATGTGACGGTCACCATCACGGATGTGGCGGGCAACGTCAAAACTTCGACCGCCAAAGCCAGTTTCACGATCGACACCAAGGTTCCGGCCGCAGGCACCGGTGGACTGACTGCGACTGCGATCAATGACACTGGCACCTCATCGACCGATGGCATCACGGCAAATAACCGGCCTCAACTCAGTGGCACGGCCGAGGCGGGTTCCACCGTCACGATCGATGTCGGC
>RFVZ01000462.1 GCA_009922405.1 Betaproteobacteria bacterium | reverse complement strand
TCGAGGTGGCCTCCTGGCTCAGGCGCTCCTTGAGGCGAGGAAAAGTGTCGGCAATTGCGTCGATCCGGGAGTCGGCTT
Organism: Betaproteobacteria bacterium; assembly: GCA_009922405.1. Taxonomy (GTDB): domain Bacteria; phylum Pseudomonadota; class Gammaproteobacteria; order Burkholderiales; family Burkholderiaceae_E; genus RFPW01. The sequence goes on along the minus strand of RFVZ01000462.1, from coordinate 1,512 downwards.
CGCCACGATCGGCGCTCGCAATGATGCCCAGCAGCAGATTTTCCCGAACGGTCAAGCCTGGGACGATCCGACGATCTTCGGGTACATAGGCCAGACCGCGGTGATAACGGACATGGGCCTGTTGGTCATGCAGCGCCTGGCCATCAAAAACGACGGTGCCAGATCGACGCACGAGCAGCCCCATCAGCGTCCGCAGGGTGGTGGTTTTGCCTGCGCCGTTGCGCCCCATCAGGGTGACGATCTCGCCGCGTCCGACCGTGAACGAGATGTTCTGAACGACGTGACTGCGGTCGTACCAGGCGTTGAGATTCTCGACCGACAGAAGCGGGCTGGGGTGGCCCGGGGTGCGGGAAGTGATCATCCGGATTCAGCCTTGTCCCAGATAGACGCGACGGACCTCTTCATTGGCCCGAATGTCCTCGGGCGTACCCTGAGCGAGTAACTGCCCGTGATGCAACACGATCAGGGTCTTGCAGATTCCCATGACGAGTTTCATTTTGTGCTCGACCAAAATTACCGTACGTTCCGCTGCGAGCTCCGTAATCAGATCCATCATGACCGTGGTCTCTTCTGGCGACATCCCGGCGGTGGGTTCGTCCATCAACAGCAGTTGCGGATCGGCCGCCAGTGCCATCGCAATTTCCAGTGAACGCTGCTGGCCATGAGCCAGATCACCAGCCGGCTTTTGACCGAGGCCCGCGAGTCCGACCCGTTCGAGGAGCTCCTGGGCCGTTTGCGCCACCCCCGCCAACCTCGCGCGGGGACTGAAGAAATCAAAACGCGCATGACGCATTTGCACCGCAACCCGAACGTTTTCGTGGGCGCTCAGTTGCTTGAAGACGTTGGTGATCTGAAAGCTCTTGGCGATCCCGCGGCGGGCATATTCGTGCGGTGCCAGCCCGGTGATGTCCTGGCCTTGAAACAGCACAGAACCCGAGCTCGGCTCTATCGCTCCGCTCAGAATATTGAAGAACGTGCTTTTGCCAGCGCCATTGGGACCAATGATCGCGCACAACTGCTTGGCCCGAAACTGAACCGTGATGTCGGTCAGCGCCTGAAAGGCACCAAATCGTCGGCTGATGTGACGGGCCTCGATGAGAATGTCAGCTTGCGCATTCGTCGCTTGGCTTTGGATCGGTGGGGCGCTCATGTCGGCACCGATGGTGTCGTCGCACGTTCCCAGCGGGCAATCAGGCTGCCCCAGATGCCCCGTGGGAAGAACAGGATAAACACCATAAAGATCGTGCCGACCACGGCCATCCAGTGCCGCGTCAGCGTCGTGACCACATCTTCGAGATACAAGAATACGGCGGCGCCGACAAAGGGTCCAAAGAAGGTTCCCATGCCACCGAGCAGGCACATCATCACGGCTTGACCCGATTGCAGGTAGTGCAAGGAATCAATCGGAACGACCGAGAGATGCAGCGCCCGTAACGAGCCCGCTAGCCCACAGATCGCGGCCGAAAGTACAAAATAAATATGCCCATATAAAAGAAACTGCACGACAAATAC
>RFVZ01000461.1 GCA_009922405.1 Betaproteobacteria bacterium | reverse complement strand
CGATTGCAGCCGATTCCGGTTGAAGCCGTCGTGCGGGGTTATTTGATCGGGTCTGGCTGGAAGGATTATCAGGCCGATGGATCGGTTTGTGGGATTAAGCTGCCAGCTGGTCTGCAGCAGGCCGAGCGCCTACCAGAACCCATCTTTACGCCAGCGACCAAAGCCGATCTCGGGGCGCACGACGAGAACATTTCGTTTGCGGAGATGGTGCATCGTATTGGCGAGCCTCTGGCTGAGAAGATCCGGTCGGTTAGCCTGGCCCTGTATCGCGACGCTTGCGAATACGCCCGAACGCGCGGGATTTTGATTGCGGACACCAAGTTTGAATTTGGTCTTGATGAGGCCGGTACCCTTCATCTGATGGATGAGGTGTTGACTGCCGATTCCTCGCGTTTCTGGCCGGCAGATACGTGGGTGGTTGGTCAGTCTCCCCCCTCATTTGATAAGCAGTTTGTGCGTGACTGGCTGGAGAGTCAGCCTTGGGATAAGCAGGCGCCGGCGCCGCATTTGCCGCCCGATATCGTCGCCCGAACCGCGGAAAAATATCGTGAAGCGCTGTTCAGATTGTCGAGTGACTCCGCGATTCGAGTGGGCGTCGTGATGGGCAGCGCAAGCGATTGGGAAACGATGCGCCACGCCGTTGAAATCTTCGAGAAATTTGGGGTTGCTTATGAGGCTCGGGTGATCTCGGCGCACCGCATGCCTGACACCTTATTTGACTACGCGCAATCCGCGCAGGGGCGCGGCCTGCGCGCCATCGTTGCTGGGGCGGGCGGGGCTGCGCATTTGCCCGGCATGCTCGCAGCCAAGACCATCGTCCCGATCTTGGGCGTGCCCGTACCCTCGCGACATCTTCAGGGTCAGGATTCGTTGCTCTCGATTGTGCAAATGCCGCGCGGGATTCCAGTCGCGACCTTCGCAATCGGCGAGGCGGGCGCGGCCAATGCGGCACTCCATGCGGTCGCAATCCTGGCGACGACCGATCCCGTGTTGGCGGATTCATTGACCCGGTTTCGTCAGCAACAGACTGCGGCTGCTGCGGCGATGGTTGTGCCGCCCGGGCCCTCGCCCTCGCCCTCGCCTGCAACCTCCAAGAGATGAAACTGGCGGGCCTTGCGCCGGGCAGTTGGCTGGCGGTGTTGGGCGGCGGGCAACTCGGCCGAATGTTTTGTATGGCTGCTCAAACCATGGGATTTCGGGTCTGTGTGCTGGACCCCGCGCCCGAATGCCCTGCCGCTGACGTGGCCGATCGTCATCTGCAGGCAAATTACGACGATCCGGTTGCCCTTGCCGAGATTGCACGCACCTGTGCTGCAGCGACGACCGAATTTGAGAATGTCCCAGCCGAGGCCTTGAGGTTCCTTGCTCGAGCGATTCGGGTCGCGCCTAGTGCCGATTGCGTTGGGATCGCACAAAACCGGATCGCTGAAAAATCGTTTCTGTGCGAGGCAGGTCTGCCAGTCGGTGACTATGCTGTGATTGCGAGTGCCCAGGACGTTCTGGATACGCCGGAATCTCTGTTCCCCGGCATTCTTAAAGCCGCACGATTTGGTTACGACGGGAAGGGACAAGCGTTAGTCGCCGATCGGGGCGCAGCC
>RFVZ01000047.1 GCA_009922405.1 Betaproteobacteria bacterium | reverse complement strand
TCGGTGCGTGAATCGGTGGAGATCATTCGGGCCGAGGGCGCCCGAACGGCTGAATCGCCGAGCGCGGTCAGTGCCGTGCAGGACGTGCAGACTCAGTTCGGGATCCCCGTGGTTTCAATTGCCTCGCTGACGGACTTGCTGGTGTTCCTGGAGCGCGCCGCAACGCCTGAGTTGGCACAATTCAAAGAACCCATTGCGCGCTATCGGGAGCAATACGGAACTCAACAAGATCTGAACGACCTGGGCACTAAATGACCTAAGCGTGACCTAAGCGCCGAGTTCAGGCCCCGAGTTTACGGCGCAAAATCTCGGTGACTTGCCCTGGGTTCGCCTGGCCCCCGGTGGCTTTCATGACTTGGCCGACGATCGCATTGAGCGCCTTTTCCTTGCCCGCACGGAATTCAGCCACCGATTTCGCATTGGCCGCGATGGCAGTATCCACGGCGGCCTCAAGGGCTCCGGCGTCATTCGTTTGCTTGAATCCTCGCGCCTCGATGGTTTGATCGATCATCTCAAGTGCAGCCCTCGCATCGTCTGAACTGCGAGGGTTTGACCAGAGTTCCGCAAAGAGCGTTCGGGCCATTTTTTGATGGATCGTTTCGTCGGCAATCCGCAGTACGATGGCCGCAAGCTGACCTGGTTCGATTCGCGATGCGTCAATCGCGCATTCATCGCGGTTGAGCGCGGCGGCCAGATCGCCCAACATCCAGTTGGCGAGCAGTTTTGCCAAGCGTGGGTCGGCGGGAGTCTCCGCGGGCGCCTTCGAGCTTGCGTCTGCTTGTGCGGCCACGTCTACCTGAGCGGCTGAGTTCGCCTGACACGTCATCTGCGTCAGCGCCAGCAGCGCGGCTTCAAACCAGACCGCAGTCGCACGGTCGGCTGTGAGCGTGCGGGCGTCGTAAGCGGAGAGGCCCAGGTGTTGTTCAAAACGCGCCGCAAGCTCCCCCGGGAGCTCGGGCATTTCGGTGCGCACGCGTTCGATCCAGGCCGAATCGACTACCAGCGGTGGAAGATCAGGATCGGGAAAGTAACGATAGTCATGCGCGTCTTCTTTGGAGCGCATTTCGCGGGTTTCGTTGCGATCCGGATCGTAAAGTCGCGTCGCCTGAACAACCCGTCCGCCGTCTTCGATCAGTTCGATCTGGCGGGCGGCCTCGATCTCGATCGCGGCTTGCAAAAACCGGAATGAATTGAGGTTTTTGATCTCACAGCGCGTACCGAATTCGGCTTGACCGCGTGGGCGAACGGAGACGTTGGCATCGACCCGAAAACTGCCTTGCTGCATGTTGCCGTCGCAAATTCCTAACCATACGACCAGGCCATGGAGCGTGCGTGCATAGGCCACGGCTTCACGCGCTGAACGCATCACAGGCTCAGTCACGATTTCGAGCAACGGGGTGCCGGCGCGGTTTAAATCGATGCCCGAAAGGCCCACGGTGAGGCGTGGATCGCCAAAGCCTTCGTGCAGGCTTTTTCCCGCGTCCTCTTCAAGATGGGCCCGGGTGAGTTCAACGCGATGTTCGACCGAGTTTGAGCCCCCGCGCTCTGCCTCAAGCAGGAAGGCGACAGAGCCGCCCACCACCACCGGCAGTTCGTACTGGCTGATCTGATACCCCTTGGGCAGGTCCGGATAGAAATAGTTCTTTCGCGCAAAGACCGACTTGGGCGCGATTTGCGCGCCTACGGCAAGGCCGAAGCGAATGGCGCACTCGACGGCCGCGCGATTTGGTATCGGTAGTGTCCCCGGCAGCGCCAGATCAAGCGGACAGGCCTGAGTGTTCGGGGCGGCGCCAAACGCGGTCGCTGCGCCCGAGAACATTTTCGAGTGGGTCTCGAGTTGCACATGCGTCTCAAGACCGATGACGATTTCCCAATCGGTTGCCATCGATTTCAACCCGTCGTCACAGAGCGTGGTTCGGGCGGCCTGCGCAGATGCCAATCGGTCACCTGCTGAAACTGATGCGCCACACGCAGCAAACGTGCTTCCCGGAGTGCGGGGCCAATCAACTGCATGCCCACGGGGCGGGGGCTAGGATCGGATTTCGAACCAGAGGCCGAACTAGAGTCCGACCCTGACCCATCCCCTCGTCCAAACCCAACCGGCATCGAGAGGCCTGGGAGGCCCGCCAGCGACGCGGGTAGCGTGAAGATATCAGCCAGATAATCCGCGAGTGGATCGCTCTGATGAGCGCCCAGGTTCCATGCGACGGTCGGAGCGACAGGGCCTGCGATCAGATCGCACTGCTCAAAAGCACGATCGAAGTCATTGGCGACCAGCCGACGAACCTTTTGAGCACGAAGATAATACGCGTCGTAATAACCATGACTCAATACATAAGCACCGACCAGGATGCGGCGTTTGACTTCGGCGCCAAACCCTTCTGCGCGCGAGCGCCGGTACAGATCCCGTAAGTCGCTTGGGTTGGCTGTGCGATGGCCATAGCGCACGCCATCGAATCGGCTCAGATTACTCGACGCTTCGGCGGGGGCAATCACGTAGTAGGCCGGGATTGCGAGTTCGGTATTCGGTAATTGCACCCGTACGCATCGCGCGCCCAACGCTTCTAGGGTGTCAAGCGCGGTGCGCACGGCAGCGCTCACCTCGCCAGCGACGCCAGCACCAAAAAATTCGTCGGGTAGGCCAATGCGCAAGCCAGCCAATGGTCGCGAGGGGCTAACCGCATTGGGCGCGAAGGGTTGGTCCAACCCGGCAGAGTAATCTTCTTGAGCGAGATCCAGGCTGGTAGCGTCCATCGGATCAAAACCGCACATGGCTGAAAGCAACAGCGCGCAGTCCTTCGCAGACCGTGCCATCGGGCCCGCCTGATCCAGGCTCGAGGCGTAGGCGATCAGACCGTACCGGGACGCCCGGCCGTAGGTTGGCTTGATGCCCGTGATGCCACAAAAGGCGGCGGGTTGGCGGATCGACCCACCCGTATCGGTTCCGGTTGCGGCCGGGGTGAGTCCGGCTGCTACGGCTGCCGCGGATCCGCCCGATGATCCGCCCGGAACGGCGTTCAGATCCCAGGGATTGCGCACCGCACCAAAGGCGGAGTTCTCATTGGTCGAGCCCATCGCGAATTCGTCGCAGTTGAGCTTACCCAGGCCCACCATGCCGGCCTGCGAGAGCCGGTCGACCACGGTTGCATCAAATGGACTGCGATAGTCAGTCAACATCCGGCTGCCCGCCGTCGAGATCCAGTCCCGTGTGACCAGGACGTCTTTGTGCGCGATCGGCACGCCTTCGAGGGCCCGCGCTTCTCCCCGCGCAATTCGGGCGTCGGCTAACCGGGCCTGCGCGAGGGTGACCTCGGGGCGCAAGTCCAGAAACGCATTGAGGGGACTGGCGCTGATTCGGTTAAGGAGCGCGCGCGCGAGTTCTTCAGCGCTGAATTGCCCAGATCGCAGGCCAATTGCCAGGTCTGCGACGCCGGCGTGAACGCCAACATGGAGGGCTTGGGTCATGCCTTTGCCCTCATTCCACGACCCGGGGCACCAGGTAGAGCCCATCAGCGACCTTGGGGGCGCTGATCTGGTTGGCGGTCCGATCGACCTGCTCGGTCACCGAATCCGCACGCAAGCGCGTCCCAAATTTAGGGTTCGCTCCGGGATGGACCAGTGGCTCGGCGTCATTCACCGCCGCGGCTTGCAGCTGCTCGATGAGTCCGAACACCGCGTTCAGGCGCGGCAGGGTTTGATCTGCCTCTTCTGAATCAATCGCGAGCCTGGCAAGCTCGGCGAGTCTTTGGACATCGTCGCGGGTGAGCATAGGGAGCGTGGCAGGAAGGGAGCTAAAGTATACGGTATGATCCTCGGATCCACCGAGTGCGAGCCAGTCTGAATGCGGGTTTCAAGACCGAACCCGCGATCGGACCTCGCCTCATCGAGACCCCGGACCCGTAATGCTCGGCATCATTCGCAAGTATTTTTCGAACGACCTCGCGATCGACCTCGGCACTGCCAACACGCTCATTTATATGCGCGGGAAGGGCATCGTCCTCGACGAGCCCTCGGTTGTGGCCATCCGCCATGAGGGTGGCCCCAACGGCAAGATGACTATTGCTGCGGTGGGCAAAGAAGCCAAGATGATGTTGGGGAAGGTTCCCGGCAATATCGAAGCCATCCGGCCGATGAAGGACGGTGTGATTGCGGATTTCACGGTGACCGAGCAGATGCTCAAGCAGTTCATCCGCATGGTGCACCCCAAAAGCACATTTGCGCCCAGCCCGCGGATCATCATCTGCGTCCCCTGTGGATCGACTCAGGTCGAGCGTCGGGCGATTCGCGAGTCGGCGTTGGGCGCGGGGGCCGCGGATGTTTTCCTGATTGAAGAGCCCATGGCGGCAGCGATTGGCGCTGGCCTCCCGGTGTCCGAGGCGTCGGGCTCAATGGTGGTTGATATCGGCGGTGGTACGACCGAAGTCGGCGTTATTTCACTGGGTGGGATGGTCTACAAAGGTTCGATTCGAGTCGGCGGCGACAAGTTTGACGAAGCGATCATTAATTACATCCGCCGTAACTACGGGATGTTGATTGGCGAGCCCACTGCCGAATCAATCAAGAAAGCGATTGGTAGCGCATTTCCGGGTAGTGAAGTGCGCGAAATGGAAGTCAAGGGACGCAATTTGTCCGAGGGGATCCCGCGAAGTTTTACGGTTTCCTCGAATGAGATCCTTGAGGCGCTGACCGATCCGCTGAATCAGATTGTGTTGAGCGTCAAGATCGCGCTCGAGCAAACGCCGCCCGAACTTGGCGCTGATATCGCTGACCGAGGCATGGTGTTGACCGGGGGCGGTGCGCTGCTTCGTGACCTTGACCGCCTCCTGATGGAAGAGACAGGGCTCCCAGTGCTGGTTGCTGAGGATCCGCTGACGTGTGTGGTTCGTGGATGTGGCACCGCGATCGAGCGGATGGACCGTTTAGGACTTATTTTTACCAACGACTGACGGCCGCGCGCTTTGGCGCGCTGACGCAGTCGCCACTTTTGGGCGCATGCGTTGGAACGGATCCCTCCGCCGTTTTTTAAACAAGGGTTGCCGGCCAAGTTCCGGCTGATGATTTTTGCCGGACTCTCTCTGGTCCTGCTGGTACTTGACGCCCGTTCGGCGCTCTTTGCGACGCTGCGACAGGGCGTTGCGACCGTTTTGTACCCGGTCCAGCGGACCCTCCTGGTGCCGCGCGACGTTTTTCACTCGGCGACTGAATCCACCACCCAGGCCTTTCATGAGGTCGGCCAATTGCGCGATGAAAATGCCGAGTTGCGCCGGATCGAAACCGCTAACGCGAAGACGCTCCTGCTGGCCGAGCATGTCGCGGCGGAAAACGCGGAACTTCGCCGACTGTTGGGCGCCCGTGAACAGGTGGCGATTCCCTCGATTGTGGCCGAAGTGCTCTACCAGACCCGCGAACCATTCGCACGCCGGTTTGTGCTCGATAAGGGCACCCAAAATGGACTGACCGCAGGGCAACCGGTGGTGGACGCGGGTGGTGTGATCGGTCAAATTACGCGTACGTTTCCGCTGTCCAGCGAACTCACACTGGTTACTGATCGCAACCTCTCGATTCCGGTCCAGGTCGACCGCACGGGCCTGCGCGCAATTGCCTATGGGGATGCTGAGCCGAACCGCCTCGAATTGCGCTACGTCGCGGCGAATGCGGACGTGCGCGAGGGGGATGCGATCACCACCTCGGGTCTGGATGGCCTGTATCCGCCCGGGTTGCCCGTTGGGAAGGTCATTCTGGTTGACCATGCAGGCGGTTCGACCTTTGCCCGAATCCTTCTCGAACCCGCTGCAGGGGTTGATCGAAGCCGAATGATTCTGGTCCTGCAACCTGATGCTTCCCGACTCCCCCCGCCAGTCGTGGCGCCCGCGGAGCCCGGGCTCGCGCGCCGCCGCGGCGGCCGACCGGTGATGACCCCCCCATGAAACGCCAACCTCGAACCCCGCCTGACCCGAGGGGGCTTGAGCGCAAGTCGGTTGCCAACGTATTGGCGCCTCGTACTGCACGTGCTGGCCTGGCGCGCGAGCATCTTCTGTTGCCCGCTGACAATGCGTTTATTTCGCTCACCATCGCGATTGCATTTCTGCTTAACGTGATGCCCTGGGGCAGCGCGCGCTGGGTACCTGATTTCCTTGCGCTCGTCCTGTTTTTTTGGAACGTGCGTCAACCCAGAAAGGTCGGCATGGGCGTGGCCTTTTTGTTTGGCTTGGTGATGGACGTGCATCAGGCGAGCTTGCTGGGGGAGCACGCCCTGGGGTATTCGTTGTTGTCCTATGGGGCATTTGCGCTTCAGCGTCGACTACCCTGGTTCGACGTGGGTGGCCAGCTCTTCCATGTGTTGCCGCTGTTCGTCGCAGCGCAGCTGGCCACAGTCCTTGTGCGGATGGCCCTCGGAGGCGCGTTTCCGGGCTGGTCGATATTCGTCGCGCCCGCGATTTCGGCCCTGTTGTGGCCCGTCGCCGATTTGCTGTTGTTGGCGCCCCAGCGCCGCGCGGTCGATCGGGATCAGACGCGTCCTCTCTGAGATGGTTGCCGTCCGCAATACCGAGCAGGAGCTTCATCAGTTCCGGATCCGGGTCGCGGTCGCCGTCGGTGTGGTCGTGACGTGCTTTGTGCTGTTAGCGGCCCGATTCGCTTGGCTGCAAGTGGTTCGGCATGATCAGTTGAGCCTGCAAGCCGAGGAGAACCGCATTCAGTTGGTCCCGATCGCGCCCACCCGCGGACTGATCGTCGACCGCAATGGGGTCGTCATTGCCCAGAATGTGTCCGCTTATACCCTTGAGCTCCAACCTGGGCGCATCGAGGATATGGAGCAGACCATGACCGATATCTCCGGTCTCGTCGAAATCAGTATCAAAGACCGCAAGCGATTTAGAAGGCTATTCGAGGACTCGAAGTCCGCCGAATCAATCCCGCTCAAGAGCCGTTTGACCGACGAGGAAGTCGCGATTTTGGCGGCCAACCGGTTTCGCTTGCCCGGGGTCGAAGTACGGGCGCGGTTGTTTCGCAGTTACCCCTTGGGTGAAACAGCCAGTCATTTGATTGGCCATATCGGACGGATCTCGGCGGCCGACAAGTTGCGTCTCGAAGAGTCCGAGCAGTCGAGCCAGTACATCGGCTCCACCCAGATCGGTAAGGTGGGGGTGGAACTGAGCTATGAAAAGGTCCTGCACGGACAAGTGGGCTACGAAGAGATTGAGGTCTCCGCGGGTGGGCGACCGGTGCGAACCCTGTCGCGGCGCGCGCCCCTGCCTGGGACCACCGTTGTCCTCTCAATTGATCTGGGTCTGCAGAAGCTGGTCGAAGACATGTTTGGTGATCGGCGCGGCGCCCTCGTCGCAATCGATCCAAGAACGGGAGAGATTCTGGCCTTTGTCAGTAAACCGACCTTCGATCCCAATCTCTTTACTGATGGCGTTGATCCACAAGTTTGGCAGGGCTATAACGAGTCGCCCGACAAGCCCTTGCTGAACCGACCACTGCGCGGCACTTACCCGCCGGGCTCGACCTACAAGCCATTTATGGCATTGGCGGCCCTCGAGAGCGGTAAGCGCACGCCCAACACCACGATTTACGATCCGGGATACTTCCAGTTCGGGGGTCACAAGTTTCGCGACTCCAATCCCCGCGGCAACGGTGCCGTGGATCTGCATCGCTCGATTGTCGTGTCCTCAGATACGTATTACTACATGGTCGCGAACGACATGGGCGTCGATGCTATTCACGATTTCATGAAGCCCTGGGGATTTGGTCAGCTGACCGGAATTGACCTCGAAGGAGAGGTGCAGGGGATCCTGCCATCGAGCGCCTGGAAGCTACGTCGTTACAAGCAGAAGTGGTTGGCGGGTGAGACGATTTCGATCGGGATCGGTCAGGGTTATAACGCGTTTACGATCCTGCAACTGGCGCATGCCACCGCGACCTTGGCCGCCGATGGGGTCGTTCGACCACCGCGGGTGGTTCGTGCACTGGAAAATCCAGGCACGCGGGGCGTCACGCAGGTCAGTACGCCCGAGCGCGAGCGCATTGCGCTCAAACCCGAGTGGCTTAAGCTGGTCAAGTCGGCCATGGTCGATGTCAACCGTTTCGGCACGGGTCGTCATGCGTTTGTCGGGGCACCCTATTCGGCCGCGGGTAAGACGGGGACGGCCCAGGTGATTGGGATCAAACAGAATGAGCGCTACGATGCGCGTCGCATTTCAGAGCGTTACCGCGATCATTCGCTGTTCATGGCCTTTGCGCCGGCCGACAATCCTCAGATTGCACTGGCCGTGATTGTTGAAAATGCTGGCTTTGGGGCCGCTGCTGCCGCACCCATTGCGCGGCGGGCAATTGATTACGTCTTGCTTGGCCAGCGCCCTGAGGGCGATCCGGTTAAAGCGGTGACGATCGGGATTGCCTCCGAGGATCCGACCTTGCGGGATGTGCCCGATGGCCCACAGCCGGAGCCAGATCCGGTGCCAGGCGCTCCGGGCACCCCAACTCCAGGGCCTGCCCCCGCGCGCCCCAATGAGCAGGAGAGGCCGTGACCTTCGACGATTTCAAGCGTGGGACGCGTCGGGCGATTCTGGTTTTTGATCCGATTCTGACGGTGACACTAATTCTGATTTTGATTTTGAGTGTGATGACGGTGTATTCGGCTGGAGTCAATTTCCCGGGGCGCTTCGAGGCCCACCTGCGCAACATTCTCGTCGCTGCATTGGTGTGTTGGGCAGCCGCCAACTTGCCACCCAACTGGATGCGCGGGACGGCGGTTCCTTTGTATGTGCTGGGGATCATCCTGCTGATCGGGGTCGCACTGTTTGGCGATGTTTCTAAAGGTGCGCGACGTTGGTTGAATTTCGGGTTCACGCGGATTCAACCGTCCGAGTTGCTCAAAATTGCGACCCCTTTAATGCTCGCATGGTGGTTTCATCGTCGCGAGGGGGCTTTGCGGGCGACCGACTTTCTGGTGTCCGCCGCGCTGCTGCTGCTGCCGACGCTACTGATCGCCCGCCAGCCCGACCTGGGTACCGCGGTATTGGTTTTCGCAGCCGGCGCATATGTCATTTTTTTCGCGGGCTTTCCCTGGAAGCTACTGATTGCACTGGGCATTGGAATTACCGCGGCAACGCCTTTGCTATGGATGGCGATGCATGACTATCAACGTCAACGCGTCCTGACGCTGATCGATCCTTCGAGTGATCCGCTCGGTAAGGGCTTTCACATTATTCAGTCGACCATCGCCGTAGGCTCTGGAGGGCTGTGGGGAAAGGGCTGGCTGCAGGGCACCCAGGCCCACCTCGAATTCATTCCGGAAAGTACGACGGATTTTGTGTTTGCGGTATTCGCCGAAGAATTCGGTCTGGTCGGCAATCTGATCCTGCTCGTTCTCTATCTCGCACTCTTGCTGCGGGGTCTCATGATCGCGGCGTCGGGGGCGACCATGTTCATGCGCCTGCTCGCGGGCTCAATCACGATGATTTTCTTCACTTACGCCTTTGTGAATATGGGCATGGTGAGTGGGATTTTGCCGGTCGTCGGGGTCCCTCTCCCGTGGATGTCGTACGGCGGAACGGCGATGGTTACCCTTGGACTTGGGGCCGGTTTGTTGATGAGTATCCATCGCCATCGCAAGTTGGTGCAGACGTAATTTCAACGACGAGAGCGGGTTGAAATTCTGGATTTTCGAACGACAAGGTGGGCCGGGCTTGTTCTGGATTTGATCCGAGACCGCGGGCATAACCTCGAGGGTTACAGACGACCCGCGTGCCCGCGACGGTGTAGTCAAATGAGCTGTGGGTATGCCCGTGGATCCAGAGTTGGACGCGCTCGGCGCCCATCAGGGATTCGAGCTCCGAGACAAACCCTGCATTGGACAGGCTACCGGCGTAGCGGGGGGCGATCGATCGCTGTGATGGCAGGTGGTGGGTAATGACGACGGTTGGGCCGTCAAAGTTCTGGTTGATTAGGGTTTCGAGCCATGCCCGATCGCGCCGTCGGTCGCGATCAAGCGGTAGTCGACCATCGTCTGCAAGAGCGCGACGCGGGCCGCAGCCTCGCGCTCACCCATCACAGCCGGGTCGCTCCAGAGCGTAGCCGCAACGAATCGAACCCCCTCGATGACGGCAACTTCGCGTTGGAGTACGCGGACATTTGTGCCCTCGGCGGCAGCCCGCATCGCTGCGAGTGAGGTTTCGATGGTTGATTCATAGGCTTCGTGATTGCCCGGTACGATCAAGACGGGCACGGGCCAATCCACAAAGGCCTCGACCGCGGCTGCACCCTGGTGAATGTCCCCTGCAAGGATCAAGAGTGCCGCGTTGGGGGCGGGCTCAACCACCTGCCAACTGCTCAGCCGTGGATCCCGTCGGAGCAGCTCCAGATGCAGGTCGCTGGCGATTTGTACGTTCATGCGCCCGTTTGGGGAACTTCGAGCAGGATTTTGCCGATGTGCTGGGAAGTCTCCATCCGTCGATGGGCTTCGACGGCGTTCGCAAGCGCGTAACTGGAATCGATCACAGGCAACACCTTGCCCTGGCTGAGGAGGGGCCAGACTTCGGTCTCGAGCGCGCGTGCCATGGCGGCTTTATCCTCTCGTGACCGGGGCCGCAGCGTCGATCCGGTGAACGTCAGCCGGCGGGTCATCAGCGTGATCCAGTCGACCTCGACCCGCGACGGTTGTTGGAAGGCGATCTGGACGAGGCGACCATCCAGCGCGAGCGCGCGCAGGTTACGAGCCACGTAGTCGCCACCGACCATATCAAGGATCAGATCGACCCCGCGCCCTCCGGTCAGTCGTACGACTTCTTCAACAAAGTCTTGGCTACGGTAAACGATGGCTGCGTCGGCGCCTGCCTCGACACAGGCAGCCGCTTTGCGTGCATCCCCGACGGTGCAATAGACCGTGGCACCGCGGGCTTTGGCAAGACCAATGGCGTTGAGTCCAATCCCGGACGAACCGCCATGCACCAGGAACGTTTCCCCGGCTGCCAGATGTCCGCGTTCGACCACGTTGTGCCAGACAGTGAACAGATTTTCGGGCAGTGCCGCGGCTTGGGCCAGGGTCAGGCCAGCGGGAATCGCGAGGACCTGACCCGCGGGGACCGCCACGTACTGGGCATACCCGCCGCCGTTACAGAGCGCGCACACAGCGGAGCCGATCGCGTTGGTGGGATGGAGTTCGACCGCTTCGCCGTGCGCCACAATGTGGCCCGATACCTCGAGTCCAATTAGCGGCGAGGCGTCGTTAGGCGGTGGATAACGGCCGCTGCGTTGCAGGATGTCCGGTCGGTTGACACCGGCATAGGCGACTCGAATCAACACTTCACCGGGCCCTGGCACTGGGGTCGGGACCTCGATTGGCTCCAGCACCTCGGGCCCGCCGCCCTTGCCGTGACCGATGGCCTGCATCATGATTGGAAGATCTGCCAGATTGGGCGTTTGGTTCATCGTGCGTGGGCTCGTATTTTGAAGTGGTGATTTGAATGGCTTGGCAATCTCGTCATCCTAACGCTTGAAGCCAATCGATAACTCAATCGATAACCCAATGTCGGTTACGCTCGCGCGATGGATCCGATTGCATCCCTTGCTGCCCCTCTGACCGCATCCGAGCTTTCACCGCTGACGCCCACCAGCAATGACTTATTGGCGGCGGCCCAAACCTTGAATGCTCAGTTGGCGGCGATGCATTTCCGGGCGCCGGTTGCAGCCGTTCTAAACCCTCTCGAGTACGCGTGGGCCGTCTACGAGCGCTACGTTCGCCAGTTCGCCGCTGAGCCGCGCCGGGTGATTTTTCTGGGGATGAATCCTGGCCCGTTCGGGATGATGCAGACCGGAGTTCCGTTCGGCGAGGTCGCCGCGGTTAGGGATTGGATGGGCCTGAGGGCCGAGGTTATGCAACCCGAGCAACCCCATCCAAAGCGCCCGATTCAGGGTTTCGCTTGCAACCGGTCGGAAGTGAGTGGGCGGCGATTGTGGGCATGGGTGGCAGAGCGTTGGGGCGCACCGGAGGCCTTCTTCAAGGAATCCTTTGTGCTCAATTGGTGTCCCCTGGCATTTCTGGAAGCTGGCGGGCGCAACTTCACTCCAGACCGATTGCCAGCCGCTGAACTGCGGGTTCTCGAGGCCGCCTGCGATGCGCATTTGCAACAGGCAGTCCGAACGCTTCAGCCTGACTGGGTCATTGGGGTTGGTGGATTCGCCGAGCGCCGCTTGCAGTGCGCGCTAACGGGATGGCCCGCAATCCGCATTGGGTCGATCTTGCATCCAAGTCCGGCGAGTCCGGCTGCAAATCGCGGTTGGGTCGCGCAGGTCAACCAGCAGCTTGCCGATCTTGGGGTCTGGCCTTCCTGAATTCAACTCAGGATGCCGTCCTGTGACAAGCGCTGCGATGGTCAATCAGGCGATTGACAGGGGACAATCGCGCCTCACTGTAGCGTGCGGGTAGGGGTGTGATCCCCGTATTTGTTGCGATGCAGCGAAGTCCCAACTGGGGGTTTTTGAATTGCGCAATATCCTCCTGATGATTGGCAGGATGCCGAAGTTTGTTACTTTTTTGCTGTAGCTTTCAGCCATCCCAGCAGTCAGCCCAGCAGCCATCCCAGCCGTCGTCCCAAGTCAGACGCAGATCCCACCAGGAGTTCCCCAATGAGAATCAGTTCCACCCGTCATGTCGCCCAGCAGTTTGCTCGGGCGTTGAATCGCGGCCTGTTTAGATACTATGGGCGCAACCCCTCTGCAGCGATGGTGGCGCGGGACTTTAATTTGCGCTCGCGCAGCGAATCACCGATCTCTCAAGAGGCCGCCCGCAAGTGGATGCGCGGTCTGACGGTGCCCGAGCTGGCCAAAATGCAGGTCTTGGCCGAATGGCTCAATTTGGATCTGCGGGCACTCGACAGCAATGAGGAACCCGCTTCGGATCCGAACGGACTATTGCATCGGAGCGGTTCACCGACGCTGGACTCGGTGTCCGATTTAAACCTGCGTGAGCGTCTGGTTGGAATGGTGGCGGAGCTCGACCGGGCCCAGTGCGAGGTTGTTCTCAACGTGATGCTTGGGCTCGCCCGATTGTCTGCCGCGCCCGCCCGTCCACGCGTCGTGATGAAGCCCGCGGTCGAAGGCGCTGCGGCGATGGTGCGTGAGACCCTGGCTGCGCAAGAAGGCGCGGCGGCCGCGCACGCTTACCCAAGCGCCCGGCCGATCGCGGTTTAGTTAACCGAAAAACGAATCACACCGTCATCGTCGAGGTGACGCTGGACCTGATCCCGAAAATACAAAGCATGGAGGTGGGCAATGGCCTCACCAATCGCAAAACCCGATTGGTGCAGGTCGAGCTTTCGGCGAAACAGGACGGGCAGCAAATCAATCGCACTCATCGGTCGTTCGCGACAAGCATTGAGCGTGTCGAGCAGCCGGGCCTCGTGATGTTCCCGAAGTTGCCGCAGTCGAACATGCAGGCCCCGGAAGGGTCTGCCATGGGAGGGCAGGACCAGCGTATCCGGTGCGCAGGTTTCGAATCGTTGGAGTGATTCCAGATAATCATTCACGGGGTCGGCTTCAGGTTCGATCGCATGAACGCTCACATTGGTCGAAATTCGCGGCAACACCATATCGCCCGAAATCAGAATCTGATGAGCCTCGTCATACAGGGCTGCATGTTCGGGCGAATGTCCCCGACCGATCACGACCCGCCATTGACCTTGACC
>RFVZ01000460.1 GCA_009922405.1 Betaproteobacteria bacterium | reverse complement strand
GCGGCGAACAATTTGGCAATGTTCTGCTCAGTGAGAATCGCGTAAACAACCAGGGGTACCGAAGGCGGGATCAAAATCCCCAAGGTGCCACCCACTGCCAGCGTTGCCGTACTCAAGCCCCCGGAGTAGCCATGGGCCTTCATCTCGGGATAAGCAACCTGCGTAATGGTGGCCGAGGTCGCGACCGAGGATCCACAGACCGCCCCAAAAGCCCCCGACGCAAAAATCGACGCCATGGCCAATCCGCCACGGATATGCCCCATAAATGCTGCTGCCGATTTAAACAGTGCGCGGCTCAGCCCCCCCTGCGTCGCAAACTGCCCCATCAGCAAAAACAGCGGAATCACACTCAAGTCATAAACCGTCAAGCGGGCGACTGCACTGCCCTTGAGCAGATTCAACAGCGCCTGATCATTGGTCATCGCCCAATAGCCAGCGGCTCCGGGGATGAACATGGCGGCCGCAATCGGGACCCTGAGTGCCATCAGCCCCAGCATCCCGCCGAACATCCACAAACCGACCGATGTAGGGCTCATCAGATCAATTCATCTTGTCCGATGAGCAACAAGGAAGCTTGCCAAACCGCCACCAGCGCACTGAGCAGAAGCCCAGGGGCCAGCGACGCATAAGCCCACCACATTGGGAGGCCTAGAATCATCGATGTCTCAGAAGCCCCACTCACCGCGATAGCCCCCATCGTGGTCCGCCATGCGAGCAGCACACACATCGCCGCCAGCAAAAAAGCGCCAACGGAATCGAGAATCTGCCGAGTGCGAACTGAGGTGGACTGGGTAAAAAAATCGACGAGAATATTGCCCCGGTGCAGTTGGCACCAGGGCAGGCATAGCGAAATACTGGCCGCGATCCCCATCTGCGTGATCTCAACATCCCCGAATAACGGCTTCGAGAGGAATGCCCGTCCAATGATGCTGTAAACCGACATCGCGGCCACCAGCAGGGCGATGAAGGACCCTGCCAGCGCGAACCAGCGCGAAGCGCTGGTCAAAATCCCCTGAATCACTTCCGGTATTTAGCGAGAAGCTCGCGCGCCTCGGCCAGCAAGGCCTTACCGTTTTCACCACGCTTGTCCATATCGGCCACCCAGTCGTCATACAGCGGCGCAGCGGCTTTCACCCAGTTATCGAGTTCAGAACCAGGGATCATGTAAAACGTGTTGCCGCGGTCCTGAGCCAGTTTTCGGGCCGCACCCTGACTGTTGTCCCAGATTTTCCCGATTTGCTGGGTCAGGCCGGCGCCGCTGTTGTTGTCAATCACCTTTTTCAGGTCCGCTGGCAGGCTATCGTACTTGGCCTGATTCATCGCGAAAATAAAGACGGCGCTATACAAAGCCGGGCGAGACGGGTCGGTTTCGCTGTGGAATTTGACCATTTCCTGCAATTTCAGCGATGGCAACGGTTCCCACGGCAGCAGGAACCCGTCAATGGTGCCCTTGCTGACGGCGTCAGGAATAGCGGGTAGGGGCATACCAACCGGAGAAGCCCCCAGGGCGGCAAGCAACTTGTTGGTCTGACGAGTCGGGGCCCGCATTTTCAGCCCCTTGAAATCCGCCAGCACCTTGACCTGCTTTGAATTGGTATG
>RFVZ01000459.1 GCA_009922405.1 Betaproteobacteria bacterium | reverse complement strand
ATTCGCGATAACAGTCGTATCCCGCCCTCTGTCCTGATTGCGGATCTGATCGATGAGGTCGAACGCATCTGGCCTGGCCTCGGTCATCGCATTACCCACGAGCACCCGCTGCAAGCATTCAGCAAAGGCGATTCGGCCGCAGTAGGTGCGATCGCAACCGATTCTCTCGCCTCCGATGACGAGACCGATGATTCCGAATCAATCAATCCATGGGTTCAGGGCTTGCCCTTTTTTAGAGGTATCTTGCCCCCGCCCGACCCTTCTTTTCGCGGCGTAACGCTTGATCGATTGATTGAGTTCTTCAGAAATCCAGCACGGTTTCTTCTTCGGCACCGACTCGGTATCCAGTTAGCTGATGAGGATATGAACTTGCTCGACGAGGAACCTTTCGCCGTGGATGGGCTAAACCGTCGTCACCTCGTCGAACGGCTCTTACCGAAAGCGCTCGCGGGCAAGGACGCGAACGCCCTGGTTCGATTGGCACTGGCCGGGCCAGAATTGCCATCGGGCATGCTTGGCACGATTGAAGCAAGTGACGAGGCCGAGACGCTGTATGCATTTGTACAACCGATCCGGCAGGCCTTAGCAGACGCGGCAATCGACCCGATCACGCAGACCCTTGAATTCGATCTCGACGGAGAAGTCTGGACTCTGCAGGGCACGTTGAGCGATCTTCGTACCGAAGGCCTGATCCGGTGGAACTTCCGGACGGTTCGCGCTGAGGACTATCTCTCGGGATGGATTACCCACCTATTTTTGTGCGCTTGTCATGGAGCGCCCGGGTTGACGCAGACTTCAAACCACACTCATTGGCACTCGCGGGACGGTGCCTACCGCTTGCGTGCCGTAGCGAATCCGAAACCCTTGCTCATGTCGCTGATTGACCTTTATCGGGCAGGTCTGCGTGAGCCCCTGCATTTTTATCCGCGGTCGGCCTGGGCATTCGTCAAGACGGGAAAAACTACCGATGCACTCAGCGAATGGCAATGCACCCGCAACCAGCCATTCGGAGAGAGCGCGGACCCCGCTTATCAACTCGCGCTGCGCGGCATCGCCAACCCGATTAATCCTCGATTTTCTGAACTTGCGCTGAGGATCTATCAGCCGCTATTGGACCATCTCGAAGACGCGCGTCTGACGAATCTGGGGGACACCCCATCATGACAGCCCAGCCACTCGAGGTTTTTGGGTGCGAGTTGGATGGAATCACCCTGATCGAAGCTTCGGCCGGAACCGGCAAGACCTGGAATATTTGTGCACTCTACCTCCGCCTGCTGCTGGAGCGGGGCCTTGGGGTTCAGCAGATCCTGGTCGTTACGTTCACACGTGCGGCCACTGCAGAATTGCGCGAGCGAATCCGCTCACGAATCGTTACCACATTGATCTATTTGCGCGGGACCCAGGACCCGACCAGTCCTGACAGTCTCTTTGCCGTAAACCTCTTTAAGTCTCTGAGTGCTCGGGTAGAAGTCAGTGAAGCGCAGTTGATCGGTCGGCTAGAAACCGCCCTCAACCTGTTTGATGAAGCCGCGATCTACACCATTCATGGGTTCTGTTAGCGGGTTCTGACCGACACGGCCCTGACCACCGGTTCATCCTATCAACTTGAAATGATTGA
>RFVZ01000458.1 GCA_009922405.1 Betaproteobacteria bacterium | reverse complement strand
CCGTTACGATTTGGCGAATTCGGGCAGGTGCACCGCAACGAGCCTTCTGGGTCGTTACACGGATTGCTTCGGGTGCGTGGTTTCACGCAGGATGATGGTCATATCTTCTGTACCGAAGATCAGATGGCAGACGAGTGCACGCGCTTCACCGAAGTTGTTCAACAGGTTTATCGCGACTTCGGATTCACCAACATTTTGTACAAAGTGGCTTTGCGCCCGGAAAAGCGCATCGGTGACGACGCTATTTGGGATCGCGCCGAGGGGGCCTTGATCGAAAGCCTGCAGCGGTCTGGCGTGGAAGTCGTGCTCTCGCCAGGCGAAGGCGCGTTCTACGGCCCGAAGATTGAGTACACCCTCAAGGACGCCATCGGTCGGATGTGGCAGGTGGGCACGATGCAGGTCGACTTCTCGATGCCCGGCCGACTGGGCGCCGAGTACGTCGCAGCGGACAACACGCGCCAGGTTCCTGTGATGTTGCATCGGGCGATCGTCGGATCAATGGAACGGTTTGTTGGGCTGTTGATTGAACAGTTCGCCGGAGCGCTACCGGTTTGGCTCGCCCCGGTCCAGGCCGTGGTGGCATCGATTACCGATGCGCAGTCCGATTACGTCGCCAATGTTGCGCAAACGCTGCGTTCGCAGGGCTTGCGCGTGGACGCTGATTTGCGCAACGAGAAGATCAACCTTAAGATTCGGGAACACAGTCTGCAGAAAGTGCCTTATTTGCTCGTGGTGGGCGAAAAAGAGCGCCAGGCTGGGACGCTGGCGGTGCGCGCCCGTGGTGGGGTCGATCTCGGATCGATGACGATCGCAGAGTTCACGGCACGCCTCGCGTCTGAAGTTCACACTCGAAGCGACCCCTAACGATCAATCTGCGGTCTGAACCGCTGAGGGGTCTTTTTTTAATTTTCAGGAGAAGCAAACATCGCTACAGAACGCTCGAACCGCATGAACGGTGAAATCACGGCACTTGAGGTGCGCCTCGTCGGCGTCGACAACGAACCCCTCGGAATTGTGCGCATCCAGGAAGCGATGCGACTGGCTTTTGAAGCCGATATCGATTTGGTTGAAATTGCGCCGCAGGCGGTTCCTCCCGTCTGCCGACTGATGGACTACGGCAAATTCCGATATCAGGAACAGAAGCGCCAAAACGAAGCCAAATCCAAGCAGAAGCAGATCCAGGTCAAAGAAGTGAAGTTTCGTCCGGGAACGGACGACGGTGATTACCAGGTGAAATTGCGTAACTGCATCCGCTTTCTCGAAGAAGGCGACAAGTGCAAAATCACCTTGCGGTTTAGGGGGCGTGAGATGGCACACCAGGAGTTCGGGGTTCGCTTGCTCGAGCGGGTGCGGACCGATCTGGATGCGGTCGCAGCGGTGGAGCAATTCCCGAAGCTTGAAGGTCGTCAGATGGTGATGATGCTGGCGCCTAAACGTAAGTTGCCTGTGGGCGCGGCGCGCAAAGAAGAGTCGGGTCGCCCGACGGACGCGGGTGTTTCGGCGGTGGCGGTGAACGCGGCGCCAGTGAGTTCGGCGCCAGTGAGTGCGGCAGTGGTGAGCGCGACGGTGGGCGAGGCTGCGTTAAGCGCGGCTGCAGCGACCTGAGGTTTTTTAGAAGCT
>RFVZ01000457.1 GCA_009922405.1 Betaproteobacteria bacterium | reverse complement strand
GCCGACTACAAGGTCACCGTGCGGCATCTGTTGACTGGTGAGGAGGTCGAAATCCGACGCGGTGATCGTGGGACCTGCTTGGATCCCAGTATGGAACGCTATCACAGCATGTGATGTTGTGAATCTGCCACAGTGTTGACATGCTGTGGCAGTGACCGTATAATACTTGAACTGAGACGCACTAACTGGAGAACGCAATGACTGCTACCGCTAACATCTCTGAACTTCACGCTGTTGCCACTGCTCGTGCCGCTGCTAAGGCACGTGAACTCAATGCTACACTTGGACAAGCCTGGCCCTGTGGGTTTGCTTGGGTCAATGTCAGCGGAGTGAAACTGAGCACAAAGGTTGGCAAAGAGTTTGCTCGACTGGGATTCCGCAAGGCTTACGGCTACCGGAACACCGTCCAGCTGTGGAACCCAAGTGGACATCCAACACAGAACATGGATGTGAAGGAAATGGCTGCCGAAGAGTACGCAGACGTATTCCGTGCGGCGGGCTACGATGCGTTCGTTGGCTCGCGTATGGACTGAAGTGCCAGGTGTGGGACTACTACAACGGTTGACAGTAGTCCCACCGAACTGTATAATACTTGAACTGCGAAACACAACGGGAGGACGGCACGATGGGATACACGGTATTAGCAGATCGGCACCAAATGGACGACATGCGGAACCGATTCGGTCCCCGTGCTGGATTGGAAGGCCCGTTCAACTTCAGTGGTCGTGTGCTATACTACGACGCGAAGGAAGGACAGTATTACGATCCGCTCACTGACTTCTATGTGGAGCAGAGCGAGATGGATGCGATCCACAACCGTTTAATGAACACTTTGAGGGGTTGACTATGCGCTACTGTTGGCCTAAAAAACTATACCATGTCCGATGCCGTTGGATTGATTATCCCAATGGTGGTGGTCGAAACTTTATTGCCACTCCGCATCTGGGTCGTGCTCGTTACTATGCCAAACGATTGAAACTGGCGGTACGACAGATTGATGTACGCGAACGTGGTCGGGCCCCCTACGTGTTGAAGAACAGTTGGTTATAAGGAGCAGGCGATTACACTGTCACAGGTGTAGTCCAGAGCAGCCGTGTCAAGTATGGCGGGCGAGTCCAACACCGTGTCTTGCTGGATACTCCTGTGGAGGTGTTTGGTCGTATGGCAGAGGAACTGCTACTGGACGATGAGGAACTGTTCACTGGCACCGCTCGGCGACTGGGCATGATGGATGTTGTAAATTCGCAACAGGCTTGACAGAGCGAGCCAGATTCGCTATAATACTGAAACTGAAGCACACAACGGAGAACGCAAAATGGCAAGTTCAAGTTATCCAAACATGAGCTACTGTATGGTTGAGAACACTGTACAGGCTCTGCTACAAGTCATCGACCATATGGAAGAGGATCCTGAGAACTTCGTGCGGGACCTGAGTGGCACAGAGAAGTATGCCTTTTCCAGGCTATATGAATTGTGTAAAGAGTTCCGCGGCACAGCAGACTATGTCTGTGAGTTGGCAGAAGAAGTTGAAGCCGATTGTTTCGACGAGGAGTAAACAACATGAACGCAGATCAAATCGCACACTATATTCGTTTCACGCCCTGGACCAATGACGACATCAACAAGTT
>RFVZ01000456.1 GCA_009922405.1 Betaproteobacteria bacterium | reverse complement strand
CCCGTCCGCTCCGCCAACAAACCAAAGAAGGGCCATCCGGCCCTTTTTTTGATCGTCCAACACACGATGTTCGATACTGTTCGTAATAATCAGCGGGCACTGCAGTTTGTTTTGTTGCTGCTGATCCTGCCATCTTTCGTTTTTTTCGGGCTGTCGGGTTACGACCAGTTCCTCGGAAAGGATGACGACGTTGGCAAAATCGGTGACAAGAAGATCTCGAAACAGGAACTGGATGCTGCGGTGCGTGAGCAGGTTGCGCGGATGCGCGCATCTCTGGGGCCAACTGCCGATGGTCAGATGCTCGAAACCCCAGAAATGCGGCGACAGGTGCTTGACGGACTCATCGATGAACGTGCCCTCGACCTGTACGTCGGTCGCCAACACTTGGTTGTCGCCGATGACACCCTGCGTCGAGCCATTTCGGCTCAAACAGATTTGCTCAAGCCGGATGGGTCTTTTGATCGCGACCGATATCGCGAATTGCTGGCTGCGCAAGGGCGCACCGAGGCGAGTTTTGAGGCATCTTTGCGCCAGGACATCGCTCGGAGCTTGATTCCCCAGGCGTTCGGACAATCCGCAATGGTGCCCAAGCGGGTGACGCAACGCCTGATGGAGGGCTTGGCACAGACCCGAGACTTCTCGCTCCTGCAGTTCCGGCCTGCCGAATACGCCGTCCGGCTCGAGCCTACCGAGGAGCAACTGGTCCAGTTTCATCGCGATGAAGCGCAACGATTTACAACCCCGCAATCGGCAAAGGTTTCGTGGGTGGTTTTGAGCGCGGAGAATCTGGGGCGCCAGATAAAGATTTCCGAGGACGACCTTAGGACCTTCTACGAGCAGAACCGTGCGCGCCTCGGACGCCCAGAACGCCGGCGAGCGAGTCATATTCTGGTTCAGGTTCCGGCTCAAGCCTCCGAGGCGGATGCCGAGAAGGCTAAGGTCAAGGCAGAGGCCCTGTTGCCCCAGCTACGAAACGCTTCTCCCGAGCGATTCGCTGAGATTGCGCGCGCACAGTCCGATGACGCGGGCTCGAAAGCAGGGGGAGGGGACCTGGACTGGTTCACCCGTGATTCAATGGTTAAACCCTTTGCGGATGCGGCTTTTGCAGCGAAGGCGATTGGCTTGGTGGACGAAGTCATCCGTACTGAGTTCGGGTTTCATATTATCCGTGTGAGTGGTATCGAGCCAGCGCAGACCAAGCCATTTCCTGAGGTGCGCGATCAATTGGAGTCCGAACTCAAGAAGCAGCAGGCTGGCAAGCGATATGCGGAATCAGCGGAGTCATTTTCGAACCTCGTCTACGAACAGAGTGATTCGCTCGAAGCCGCAGCGAATCGTTTTGGTTTAACGGTTCAAACGCTTGAAGGTGTGACACCAGAGGGACCCTCTAAAGCGACCGTCAGTGCATCCAACAATGCGTCCGAGAAGGGGGGGGGTGCGGCTGATCTGGCACCGTTGTCGAATCGTCGTTTGTTAACGACGCTTTTTTCCGAAGATTCAATTCGGAGTCGCCGCAATTCGGAAGCAATAGAAACGGCGTCCGGCACCTTGGTGTCGGCGCGGTTGGTTGATCACCAGCCTGCGCAACTGCGGCCTCTCGAAACTGTTCGGGCAGAGGTGAAGTCACTTTGGATT
>RFVZ01000455.1 GCA_009922405.1 Betaproteobacteria bacterium | reverse complement strand
GTGCGCACATTGGCGCGTACGGAAACGTTCATTCCGATGAAACCGCAGGCACCAGAGAGCGTTGCGCCCAGTGCGAATGCCAATGCGGTTGTCGTGCCCAGCGCCGGAATCAAGGCGATGATGATGAAGAGGATGGCGCCGACTGCTGCGATGGTGCGGTACTGACGGGTCAGGTAGGCGGCTGCACCCTGCTGGATCGCGTCTGCAATTTCCTGCATCCGGGCATTGCCGGCGGACAGCCCGAGGATCCAACGCCGCTGAACGAAACCGTAGGCAACTGCGGCGAGTCCGCAAAGTGCTGAGAGTTGTAAGGTCATGTCGCTGGGCATCAAACTATCTCCAATCCGAGTTTTGCACGATTGAATCATGGCCGCCCAGGGAATTCACTGGGTACTTACACTGAGTGGTCGTAAGGGACTGCGCCCCTCAAGCTCTTCGAGGTCGTGCGAAACACCTCTACGTTCGCGCGGCAGGCTGTAGAGAGTTCGGTGGTTATCCTATTCTTTGACGCCTTTGATTCTCAGGCCGGTAACCGCCAACAGAACTTCGAACTGGCGCTGGATTTGTTTCAGCGCATAGTCCCGATTGGGGTACTCAGGATAAAACACATACTCATTGATGGACACTTCCTGCCCAACTGATGGTTTGAGTCTGCGAGCCCGAATCCGCATATAGACCTTGACCACCCAGGGCATGGTGGTGATGGGAAAGCTGTGGCCCTTGCTGGGTGGCAGCGTCAATCTCAGGTAGGTGAATTTTAGGCGGACTACCTGCACGTGGCGGTGCTGCATGTGCTTGAGTTCCGTGGGCCGGATATAGCTATTGACTGTGGAAACGATCACTTCGTTAAGGTCGGGGCTGATTTCTATCTGCCGAATCAGCCGGTCATCAGGATGTTCTCGGCGGCCACATAGACGGCGCTCTACCCCTGTGGTTACCTGCAATTATTGTGATTAGTGTTTCTAAGTGGCCTCAGTTAACTGGGTTGGTTTGTTCAAGTTTTTGCCCCTTTTATCTACCGATGTGGGAAATCCAACATGACTGGCATTGACATCCATTCGCACCCCGTTCATCTTGGCATCGGCGCAACGGCGGTCTCCGAACCCGAGTTCACCGGTGGGATAGATTGGTACGAAGCTTACATTGAGCGTCACCTTGATGACGGGTTGAACGGTAGGCAGGTGAGCCTTCACACTTTCACGAAGTCGTGGGACACGTGGGAGATGCATCCCAGTGGTAGTGACACCGTCCTTTGCATTTCGGGAGAGATATCCCTTATCCAGCAGGGCCTGAGCGGCGAGTCTATGTTCACGCATCTGACCTCGGGTCGCTGTGTGATTAATCAACCGGGTGTCTAGCACACTGCGGACTTACAGAACACGGCTACTGTGCTCTTCATCACAGCGGGCTTGGGTACACAGCATCAGCAGCGTTGACGCTGTGCCAACTCTTCCTTTGCCAATGCCACATCACAACAGCGCCACCGCGTTCCTCAGCATGTCGTCATTGGCGTCGATGTAGGTGGCGGTCACAGCGATGTTCTTGTGTCCCATCAACCGCATGAGCACACGGATTCCGGTACCTTTGGCCGCCAGTGCTGTGGCGAAACTGCGGCGACCGCTGTGGCTACTGGCTCC
>RFVZ01000454.1 GCA_009922405.1 Betaproteobacteria bacterium | reverse complement strand
GATATGGATGTGGTTTTTAGTATTTCCCAGACGATTCATGTGCTCTGCTACGGCAAGCTCTTGGCGCAGGGCAATGCTGAGGAAATCCGCAACAACCCAGCGGTCATTGAAGCCTACCTGGGTACCCCACGTGAGGCACACCGTGGCTGATCTCGTGTTGCAAGTTGCCGATCTCGATGTTTTCTATGGGAGCAGTCAAATTCTGTTCGGACTCTCCTTTGAGGTACACAAAGGCGAGACGCTGGCACTGCTTGGTCGCAATGGCGCCGGTAAGAGCACGACGATGAAGGCGATCGCTGGGGTGATTTCGTCGCGCAAGGGGCAAGTCAGGCTTCACGGGCAGACGATACTGGGGGAGGGTGCGCATCGCATCGCGCGCGCCGGCATCGGGTATGTGCCGGAAGACCGGCAGATCTTTCCGGATCTCACCGTTCAGGACAATCTCGAAATCGCGATCAAACGCGGCCCCGGTGGGGCGGACGACTGGCCGCTCGAACGCATCTATGACATGTTGCCGTTGTTGGCGCCCCTAAAGGATCGTCTGGGCGGACAGTTGTCGGGCGGTGAACAGCAAATGCTCACGGTTGGACGGGCGTTGATGGGTAATCCAAACGTGTTGTTGCTCGATGAGCCGAGTGAAGGACTGGCTCCGATCATGGTTCAGCGGATCGGCGATCTGATCGACACGCTGCGCGCGCTGGGCAAGACCATTGTGCTGGCTGAACAGAACCTTCAGTTTTGTCTGGGCCTCGCCGACCGTGCGGTCGTCATCGACCGCGGTGCTGATGTGTTTGTCGGCACCATCGAAGAGCTGAATGCCGACGCCGACATCAAGCAACGTTACTTGTCGGTCTGATCAACGCGAGCGTATGAACCCCTCGTAGTGGTTTGCTGTGACCCGGTTGCAAATCTCGATGTACCGAGCAAATCCTCCCGCATAGGGCATGAAGACCTGCGGTTTACCCGGAACGTTCCCGCCGAGGTACCACGAGTGTTTGACCTTCGCGAGCAGAGTTGCATTGGCAGCCGCATTGACTTGATCGACCCAGTCGTTCGTCGCTGCTTCGGTTGCTTCGATCAGTTTGAGATCCTCGCGCCGCAGGTTGTCGATGCAATCGGTGATCCAGTTCACATGCTGCTCAATCGCCGGCGGCAAATTGCACAGAACCGACGGGCTACCAGGGCCCGTGATTGTGAAAAAATTTGGGAACCCCGGGGTCTGAAGACCTAAATAGGTGCGCGGCCCGGAGCGCCATTCCTCCTGGAGTGTTCGTCCGTACTTGCCTTCAATCTGGATCTTCAACAGCGAACCTGTCATGGCGTCGAAGCCGGTCGCAAACACGAGGATGTCGAGTTCAACCTCTCCTGCTGAGGTCTGGACGCCACGTTCCGTAATGCGTTCGATCGGCGTTGCACGCAAATCAATCAGATCGACGTTGGTTTGATTGTAGGTTTCAAAATAAAACGAATCGATCGGTGGGCGCTTGGCTGCAAAGGGGTGATCGATGGTGCTGAGAATCTCCGCTTTGACAGGATCTTCAACAGTCGCAAGGATTTTTTCGCGAATGAAATTTGCCGCGGTCGCGTTGGCGTCCTCATCGAGAAGGAGATCGTCAAAAGTGGCGCGGAACTGTAGGCCTCCCTT
>RFVZ01000453.1 GCA_009922405.1 Betaproteobacteria bacterium | reverse complement strand
TCCGCAGTCACAGTCTCTCAATCGGCAGAACCCGCTAATGCCCAGATGCCCGATCCGAAAGCACTCGACCCCCAAGCGCTCCAGGCGCTTTGGTTACGAATGGCTCGACTGGTCGTGGCCAATACTGAGGATGTGGGCCGGGCATTTGTGAATGAGGTGCGTCGGATTCGGGATGAAGAAGCGCCAGAGCGCCCTATCCGGGGAATAGCTAGCCCAGAAGAAACCCGAGAGCTCCTCGATGAGGGAATTGAGGTCCTGTCGCTACCACTTCCGTTGGATCTCCTCGGGCCCCTGCAGTAGCGTTAACCGCTCGATTGTAGCTGCAGATAAACTGCGGACCTGATCAAAATTAAATGGGATACCGCGAATGATTAAGCTTGGTGGATTTTCAGCCAGTAACTACTACAACAAGGTCAAACTCGCTTTGCTCGAAAAGGCGGTTCCCTTTGAGGAATCCCTGCAGTGGCCGGGCGGTGACGCGGCGGTTCGCAGCAATAGCCCATTGGGCAAGATCCCGTTTCTGCTGACCGAACAGGGGGCCTTGTGTGAATCACAGGTGATCTGCGATTGGCTCGAGGCAAGCTATCCAACGCCGGCGCTCATGCCGACCGATGCGTTTGAGGCCGCCAAAGTCCGCGAATTGACGGTTTTTCTGGAACTTCACCTCGAACTGGTCGCCAGGCGCCTCTATCCCCAGGCTTTTTTTGGGCGTACGGTATCCGAAGAGTTGCAGACGGCGACCCGAAAAGAGCTCGAGCGCAATATCAAGGCCTTTAGTCAGCTTGCGAAATTCAGCCCTTTCGTGGCTGGGCCCACCTTCACCTTGGCCGACTGTGCGGCCATTGTTCATCTGCCGCTGATCACAATGGTGGGCAAAGCGATCTGGGGCGAAGACCCACTCGAGGGACTCCCTGTTAAGGAATACCTGAAGATGGTTGCCGAGCGACCGACCGTTGCGCGGGTTCAAGAGGACCGAAAAGCCGGCCAGGAAGCCTTCACCGCCTACTTGAGCCGTCGCTAAATTTTACGGACTCAAAGGTCTTACGGACTCAAAGGTCTCACGTACTTAATGCTTCAAGATCGCTCGTCAGGCTGAGCCAGTCACCTTCGATCTTGTCGAGTTGATTGGCCAGTTCGGACCGGGTTCGGTGAGCCACGACGACTTGGGGTCCGATTTTCAAGAATGCAGGATCCGACAATTGTGTGTCCAATTGTGCGATTGTCTGCTGCAATTGACCCATTTCGCGCTCGACGCGCTGAAGCTTGGACAGCAGGGGCTTTCGCAACCGGTCGTTCTGTTGCCGTTGCTGATGCGGTGACTGCAGGGGTTGGCCTGCCGGGTTGGGTAGATCTTTCAATGGATTCGGAGCCGAACTCGTGTCCGAGTTGCGTGCTTGGTCCGCAAGCCATTCGCGATAGTCCTCGAGATCGCCGTCAAATGGCGACAGTTGTCCGTTCGCCACAATCACGAATCGGTCGACCGTTGCGCGCAAGAGCCCGCGGTCGTGCGAGACCAGTAATAGTGCGCCTTCGTAATCGGCAAGCGCTGCAGTCAGCGCGTCTCGTGCGGATGCATCGAGATGGTTCGTGGGCTCATCGAGAACCAAAAGTTGAGGCCGTGTCCACGCGATGAGGGCAAGCGCAAGCCG
>RFVZ01000452.1 GCA_009922405.1 Betaproteobacteria bacterium | reverse complement strand
CGATCGGCTGGAAGCCATATTCATCGTAGTAGGCGTTGAACAGGCGGAGTTGCTGGCCGCCATGGACGGCATCGAAGGTGTCGTCGATATCGAGGGTGATGCGGCGTGGCACTTGGCGGAAGCTGTCGCAGTAGAGGCCGACCATGGCCTGGCCCATGCGCAGCAACTCGCGCGGCCGCGGCAGGTTCTCAAGACGCGAGATGGTCGGCTGCGAGCACAGCGCGGCAGCATCTGGCAGACGACCGAGGGCGAGTTTGAAGGCTGGGTCGTGGCGCAGGCTGGCAGCGTCGTTGGCGTCCTCGTAACCGGCGGCGATCATCAGCATCCGGAAGCGCAGAATGTCGGCCATGCTGTGGATGACGCGCTCTGGTGCGCGCGGATCGGTGACGCAGGCGGCGAGACGGTTGGCGATACCCAGGCGGGTTTCGATCTCGCGCAGCGCCAGCACGCCACCGTCTGAAGAGAGCTTGCCGCCGTCGAAGCGCGCGGTGATGGGCTTGCCGCAGACCGGTGACAGGCCGGGGAGTGCGGGGGTAGATTCAACTTTGGCGGGCATGGCGTCCGAAATCGATAGGGTTGAGGTCTCGCAACCGAATCTTATTGCCGATCAAGGCGTTGCGCCATGTCCGCTAAACTTGGTGAATAATCCGGGCTAAGTTCGACACTGGGACACCTTGCAAATACTTGGGCGTTATTCAAGTGCGAAGGGCAGGCCGCATACTAGGCGGCGATTTGATCTTGCTGGGCATGACAAGCTCGTCCTCCTGGATGGTCGACGGGCCGGGCGCCGCAGCGATCGCCATTGCCGGCGGCGACCGGGAGGCCTCGCTAAAGGAGGTTGGAGGCAGCGATACCCGATCCGGGCGCTGCGCCACTGCGTGTAGCGCTTGCTTGCCCGGCGTGTTCCGCGATACGCGGCCACGTTACCGCTGTCAGGCAGGAAAGCCAGTTATCGAGCTGTCCGAATTTCCAAGCCCACCTCTGGCGATCGCCTGCAACGTCGTAGCGCCTACGTTCTGCTTTTATAACAAAAGCGCCACTGCGCCAGTGAACTCCAACGAATCATCGTTAGTCGGATAATAGAACGGCATTCCGGACATTTCCTGGAGCCCGAAACAGGGGTCAAGCAGCGTGTACGTGTCGCCGGAGGTGCGCGCCGCGCCCACGACGACGAAATGCCCGACGACACCGGATGCCCTTCCCCATTCCAGAAACGCGAGGGCCGGTTTTTTTAGGCGAACCCGCGTGCGGAGAGCTACCTTAAGGTCCCCGAGACCGCCGGTGAAGCGCTTCACTTCAACCCGCATCATCATGTGACCCATGACCTTCGCCAGATTGTCGATGTTGGCGCCTTTCTGCTGTGTCCAGGCTCCAGGATAGGCCTTGCTGAGCGCGATCACGCCGCCTTCGTCGGCACCGGGATCCTTGTCATAGACGTTGGCGAACATGATCAGGCAGGCGGCGGGCCCGCAGGTTACCTGGGTTTTCTGGCGAAGCATGCGAAATTTGTTGCCAGCGGAATCACTCTCGATGGTGGTTTTCGTGGGCATTGAATGATCCTGACAGCCTGAGTAGACGAGGCTTCGAGCGCAAACGCAACCTGCCCTCCGTGCCAACAACGGTGAGACATCGACCCCCCCGAAGTTTAC
>RFVZ01000451.1 GCA_009922405.1 Betaproteobacteria bacterium | reverse complement strand
ATTGAGATTCGCCTCGCCGAGGCTGGGCATGGTGGCAATCGTGGAATTGATCATGATGCCCTGGTCGCCAGTCTTTACTCGCGCGAGATGCTAATTGAACGACCGTTGCTGCAGGCCCTGACCCAGACCCAATCGCCGGTTTTGTTGATCGACGAGCTCGATCGGGCGGATGAGCCGTTTGATGCGTTCTTGCTTGAAGTGCTCGCGGAAAATCAGATTACGGTGCCCGAACTTGGAACGATCAAGGCCAGCGCGCCGCCATTTGTGCTGATTACGAGCAACCGCACCCGCGAGATTCATGACGCGCTCAAGCGCCGGTGCCTTTATCACTGGGTTGATTTCCCAGAGGTGGATCGTGAACTTGATATCGTGCGCCGCAAAGCGCCTGGTGCGTCTGAGCGCCTGTCGCGCCAAGTCGTTGAGTTCGTTCACCGGATGCGAACGCTCGATCTGTTCAAAGCACCGGGGGTGGCCGAAACCATCGATTGGACCAACGCCCTGGTGGCCCTCAATACGATCCGTCTTGATCCGGGGAGCGTACAGGACACGCTCGGGGTTCTACTCAAATATCAGGACGATATTGTTCGGATGCAGGGTGGCGACACGGCCAAGTTGCTCAACGAACTCCAGGCTCGCGGAATCCTGGATGGTCCGAACTGACGATCATGCTTACCGAAAACCTGGTTCATTTTGCGCGCGTGCTGCGTAACGCCGGTGTACAGATCGGCCCGGACCGTGTGCTCGCTTCGATCGCAGCGGTCGAAGCGGTCGGGCTTGATCGGCGCGAGGATATTCGGGCCGCCCTGTCGGCGGTGATGCTTGACCGCCACGAGCAGCAGGTCATTTTCGATCAGGTTTTTGATGCGTTTTGGCGTGACCCAAAACTGCTCGAGCGCCTGATGTATCTGATGCTGCCCAAGATCAGCGGTCGGGGAGATCAGGTCCAGCGCGATCGCACGAACCGACTGGCCGAGGCTCTAGCCGCACCGCAGGCGTCCAAGCCGCCGAACCCAGCCAATCAAAGCGGTCAAGACGAAATTCAGTTCGAAACGACGTTCAGCTTTTCCGAGCGCGAGCGCTTGCAACGGGCCGATTTTGAATCCATGACTGCGGCCGAATTCGCTTTGGCTAAGGTACTTGCCGAGCGCATGCCTTTGCCCGTCAGCCCGGTGATCACGCGCCGTTTCACCCCGTCGCCACGCGGCCGGATTAACTTGCGGCGGACCTTCCAGCGGATGACGCGTCAGCCCGATGTGTTGTCGCCGGCCTTCATGCAGTTGCACAAAGAGCTGCCGCCGCTGGTCGTACTGCTCGACATATCGGGTTCGATGGAGCGCTACGCGCGGCTGTTTTTACATTACGTGCACGGTCTCACCCGACGCCATTTACGGGTTCAGACCTTTACCTTTGGGACAAGGCTGACCAATATCACGCGGTGCCTGCGCTCACGCGATCCGGATGTCGCGATGAGTTTGGCTGATCAGCAGGTCGATGACTGGAAGGGCGGTACCCGAATCGGACCCTGCCTGGAGGAATTCAACCGGCATTGGGCGCGTCGGGTACTTGGCCAAAATGCAGCAGTGCTGCTCGTGACGGACGGACTCGATCGGGATGGTGAAGGGCAGTTGACGGCGGCGGCTGAGCACTTGC
>RFVZ01000046.1 GCA_009922405.1 Betaproteobacteria bacterium | reverse complement strand
GTCATGATCTCGCGCAATATCGGGTCTGGAAACACGGTGAAATCGTCGAGGAACCCCAGGATATTTCTCATGTCTGGCGAGACGATCTGATCAGCTTTGTGATCGGTTGCTCATTCTCATTTGAGTCCGCCCTGATTGACGCGCAAATACCGCTTCGCCACGTCGCGCAAGGCCGCAATGTCGCAATGTTCAAGACGAACATTCAAACCCTCCCGTCGGGTCCATTCAAAGGCCCGATGGTTGTCTCGATGCGACCCCTGCGCGCTGCGGACGCAATTCGCGCCATCCAGATCACATCCCGGTTTCCGGCGGTGCATGGGGCCCCGGTGCATATCGGTGACCCGCACTTGATCGGGATTGAGGATCTAAGTCGGCCGGACTACGGTGACGCGGTCGAAGTGCTGGCCGACGAACTGCCGGTTTTCTGGGCCTGTGGCGTGACCCCGCAAGCCGTCGTTCAGGCAGCTCGAATCCCGTTTTCAATCACCCATGCCCCCGGAGCGATGCTGATCACCGATCTCAGCAATCAAACATTGGCCAGTTTTTGAGGCGCGCGAGCTTCTACCCGAACTGCTACTCGAACTGCTACTCAAACTCGGGACCGCGCAAACGCTCGAGAACGGTACGCGCCTGGGCGTTGCGAACCGCAGCGATGACCTGAACATTGCCGCCATGGCGCGCGTAGGTCGATCCGTCCTGACCACGCCCATCGACATGATTGGGGTTGGCCCCGAGGTCCAGCAAGGTGCGGACGGTTTCTGCCCGATCCGGACGTCGACAGGCCAAAAGAAGCGCGCTACGCCCCATCGAGTCGATCGCATCGACTTCAAACCCTGAGCCCACAATGGCGCGCAATGCGGCCGCAGCCCGACGATCATCGGCCTGAGACTCGGCCCGGGTGCTTCGCGCCGGCGCTCCTGCCGCGAGAACACTGGCGAGCGGCCATGGAATGAGTCGGCTACGGTCGTGCCGATCAAGCTCGGGGTCGGGACGTGCAGCAGGCCCCGCCAGAACCGCTAGCCGGGTGATCATGAGCCAACGTTGCCGCTTAAGTGAATCAATGGTTTCAGGGCGGTCGAGCGCGGGCACCGATGGCACGCCAGCCAGCTCAGCGGGATCGCGGACCAGACTCGATAGCAGAGCGCCAGCACGGACTGCAATGCGAGCGGCAACTGGGTCCATACCAGCCTTCAGGGCAGCCGCCAACCCGCTTTCGATCGGGACCTGAACCTTGGAATGCTGCCCGGCCGAAACATCAATCGATCCGTAAGGCGGAATCACTCGCGGAGCCGCCGGTGTCCCACGCGCTGGGGAATTTGGCCCTGCTGCCTCCCGGGTGGCCGAGACGGCCCCCGCGTCGGCGAGCAGGTCATCTTGCTCCGGCGGTGACGCCGGATTAGCCAGGCTGAACGCAAACGCGACTTCGCTTTCGGGCATTGACCGGCTTTCGTAGCAAGCCAGGAAGGCTTCGAAGAAATCGACCGCCCGACCATGCTGATCGCGACGACGGGGGTCGTGTAACAAACCCACCATGGGTACGCCGGCGCGCGCACGAGGGGCCAGTGCGCGCAACGCGGACGGCCCGTCCGGTCGGTCGAGCGCCTCTGGCCCTCGGGCCAGAGCCAGTGCCACAATCGAGGGCGACTCGAGCGCAACACCGGCAAGATCACCCCACCCGACGCGGGTCTCATCACCGGGCAACGGCATCCAGGGGTCCACACCGGCAGCCAATACGGCGGCTGCCAAGGTCGTCCAGTCGGGTGAGCTGACATCAAGCAAAAGCCGGACTACAGCCCCCGGTGATTCGACCAGCGCC
Source organism: Betaproteobacteria bacterium (assembly GCA_009922405.1). GTDB lineage: Bacteria > Pseudomonadota > Gammaproteobacteria > Burkholderiales > Burkholderiaceae_E > RFPW01. The sequence goes on along the minus strand of RFVZ01000046.1, from coordinate 11,891 downwards.
CTTGCCAGCCAGTCATCGGCAATCGCGCGATGTTGAGGATTCGCGCAAAGCAATCGCCAAACCGCACGAATCCGGCGTGGGACCGCCGTTCCGGTTTCGGATTCTTCGAGTCTTTCGCCGACCAGACCGGATGCACGAGCGGCCTCAAGCATCACCGAATCACCGGTGCGCGCGGCCACCGCCAATAGCGCGTCCACCGCGGCTGGTGCGTAGGCATCCAGTGCCTTCCACTGCGCCGCCTCAAGCATCGGACGAACAGCCGGCGGCGCTGCCGGATTGTCGGCCGACGTAGCGTCCACCCAAGCGTTTTCGGAGAGTGCCGACCCCGCTGGTTCAGCTGGAATGGCCGGACCAGCGGGTAGCGCATAGGTCAGTGCCTGCCCCGCATCGGAGGCGTTTGATGGGTCTACAGTGCCCGCCTGCGCTCCGGAGCGCGCCTTGGAACGCGGGTCCTTTGGGTTGTCGCGTGGGGCCTGACGTGCGTAGCGAACCGTAATCATGAAATGGCACCCAATGCCTGAATCGGTGCTGACGGCCCGGACGCTCCTGCGCCTGCGCTTCCGGAGGACTCTGAGCCGTTAGAAGCCTGAGTCTGGGGCTGGGCCTGGGCCGATGCAGATAAGCCGGCCGCGCCGGCGATATTGGCGCCCCGCGCAACTTGACGATCGCGCAAGAGCCCCAAACGAGCAAAACGCTCGGCGAGTTCCCGATCGGTCACTTCTCCCGTCTCCACCATGACTAAAGCGGTCAAGAGTAATTCGCGCTGGCTGCCTTCTGCAATCGGGCGCATCCAGCCACGTCGAACCGCCTCAGCAACCACCTTGCGCACGCGACCGGCGCGACGTGTGGCCAATAGCAACTTGGACGCATCACGGACGGCGGGTTCAAGCACTGCTGAGCGCGCCAGTACGCGGGCGTGATCGGCGCCATGACGAAAACGTTTGACCACATCACCCGCGGCATCGAGGGCGCGCTGCGACTCGAGAAGCGCCTGGCGCAAGCGTTCGCCCGTGACTGCGGGAATGTCGCCGGCACTACCCCCCGCGAGCCATGCGAGTTCCATCGCCTGCGAAAGCATCGCCCCGTACTCTGATCCCTCTGCACCGTCCTCGCGCAGGGCGGCGATGGAGGCCCGAACAAATCGCTCGGTCGTGGCGTCAATCTCGCGGGTCATTGCCTCGATCTTTTCGCCAACCGCTTCGACTTCATGGTGCCAGGCGCCGAGCCTCTCCAGCGCGGTCTCTAGCAAAATCGAAGGGTCGCCAGGAAGCACCGCCACCAGGGCTCCGCGAATCCTGGCGGCGTGTTCAAAGGGCGCGTCGAGTAAAGAATCGATTGTCGGTTCCATTGACCCGAAGGATCGCATGAACCGAGAAGTCGTGGCAGAGACCGGGAGGTTTTGCAAACCCAAATTCCCCGCTTGGGCTGACGAATCACGAGCTCGACATTGGAAAAATCGGGGGGCTTTGTATCCCGATCATCATGGCGGCACGAGCCTCCCGAGCGGCCTGCGCGGCATCGGACGAAGTCATGGCAAAGTCTCTCAAAGCCGCCTCGGACAGGGCCTCGAGCTCCGCATGTTCGCCACGCATTTGTGCCCGAAGGAGGCCGAACATCGACTCGTTAGAGTGGCGGCAGATCTCGAGAACACCAATCGCATAGCGGAGGCCCGGTTGAACATCGGGCAGCGCCGGCCGTCCGGTCTGCCGATGACTCGACGCCAACGCCCCGACAGCGGTTTGACATTGCAATTCGAAAATCCGCTGCCAGGCCGACGCCATGAGGCAGATCAGGGCGGAACTCGCTTGCGGCGTTGGGTGCTCAGGCACGATCGCACCCGTTGCCGAATGACCCGCACCGCTGGGTTGGGAACCCTTCATTTCGTCTCCTAAGATTGCCTTCGAAGACGCAGGACGCATGCCTAAAAGACTAGAGAAAACGGTCGAGGAGCTGGCGGCTTTGTCGATCGAGTGCGTTGAGGTTCGGAATCAGGAATTGAATACCGAACCGATCCGTGATCAGAAGCCCGCCCCCCGAGAGCCGTCGGATATATTCCTCACCCCGCAGGGTCAAGTGGGTGGCACCCCGGTCGGTTTCGATGTCCCAGGTGCTCGGCGTACCAAACCCTGAAACGGAGAGAATGCTGACGATCTCTGGCATGAACTCACGGGCCGCGAGTTCTTCGGCAATCAGAGTCCGAACGGACTCGGGTTGCGCGTCGAGTTGGTCAATCCAGGCGAGCTCCTCTCCATGAGGCCCGACGAGCGCCAATGCTTCATTAGGTGCTGTAATTGGGAACGAACGCACCGGCAAAACGCCAACGCAAACTTCACCCAGAACGGACGTCATCACGAGACGCCCAAAGGCATCCCGGGTCAGACTAAATTCGGGTGCCTGATTCATCGCACCTCCTCGGGTAAGGATTTTTGTGGCTGGGACGCCGCCGTGTTAAACGTTGCGGCAGTCGGAGCCGATGCGCTTTCGCTCGCCGCTGCCAACACAGCGCCGGTGAGATGGGCCGCTTGATGAAGCGCAGCAATCGTCGGTTCAGATACCGCGGCAGCCGTTGCAACTGCGGCTGAGGCTGCTGCCGCTACGGCCGCCGCGGCCGACTCGAGAGCCGCCTCGGTCGCGGCTTGACGTGCCTGGGCATCATAGAGTTTGCGATAAGCGCCGTCCCGTCGCATGAGCTCATCATGCCCGCCCTCTTCCACCACAACGCCGCGGTCGAGTACCACCAGTCGATCGGCGCGCCGCAGAGTACTCAGGCGATGGGCAACCGCGATCGTTGTCCGGCCCCGAATCAAGTTCTCAAGCGCCTGCTGAATCTCGATCTCGGTGGTGGTGTCGACCGATGAAGTCGCCTCGTCAAGAATCAAAACGCGAGGGTCAATGAGCAGAGCACGGGCGATCGAAATCCGCTGACGTTCGCCCCCAGAGAGCGCCTGACCCCGTTCGCCAACCACCGAGTCGTAGCCATGCGGAAGCCGCAAAATAAATTCATGTGCCCGTGCCGCACGAGCGGCCTTGACGATTTCGGTCCGGGTCGCCTGTGGACATCCGTAGGCAATGTTTTCGGCAATCGTCCCAAAAAACAGAAACGGCTCTTGCAGCACAAGGCCAATGTTGCGCCGATAGTCGGACAGGGCATACCGACGAATATCAACGCCATCGACCAAAATCGCGCCCTCCGAGACATCATGGAAGCGGCAGATAAGATTGACCAGCGTGCTCTTGCCCGAACCGCTGTGGCCCACGAGGCCAATCATTTGTCCCGGCGCGATGTCTAGATCAACGCCGCGAATGACTGCGCGATGCCCGTAACGAAAACCAATTCCCCGGATCTGGATATGTCCCGTCAACCGTCCTTTTTGATCGCCACACGCAACGGGGCTAACCGGATCAGGAACACTCGAAACGTGATCGAGAATGTCGAAAATCCGTTTTGCACCCGCCGCAGCCTTCTGAGTTAACGAGACAATCCGGCTCATCGAGTCGAGTCGAATGTAGAAGCGCCCGATATACGCCAAGAAAGCGGCGAGAACGCCGACCGTAATGCGGTCATTCGCCACCTGCCAGATCCCGGTGGCCCAGACCACGAGCAAACCGAGTTCTGTCATCAAGGTCACCGTTGGGGAAAACAGCGACCAGACCCGGTTAACACGATCATTCACTGCGAGATTTCGATCGTTGGCAGCGCGAAAACGGGCAATTTCGCGGTTCTCCTGAGCGAACGCTTTGACCACCCGAATACCCGGGATAGTGTCGGTCAACACGTTGTTAATTTCACCCCAATTGCGATCGACTTTTTCAAAGCCATGCCGCAAACGGTCACGAACCAGGTGGATTGTCCAGGCGATGAAGGGCAAGGGAACCAGGGTAACCAAGGCCAGCTTCGGATCGATCGACACCAGGATGGCGGCCGTCATCAAAATCATCAACACATCGTTGGTGAAGTCGAGCAGATGTAGCGACAGAAAGACGCAGATCCGGTCGCTCTCGTTACCGATTCTCGCGATCAGATCACCGGTTCGTTTGGATCCAAAGTATTCGAGTGACAACGACTGCAAATGCGCAAACGCTGCCGTCCGCAGGTCGGCACCAATCCGTTCGCTGACGCGCGCCAGCAACCAGGTCCGGGCCCAGCCAAGAACCCAAGCCAGCAACGCAGCCGCCAGTAGCCCCCATAAATACCCTTGAACCTGGTCAGGATCGATCGGGCGCCCGTTCTGATAGGGAATGAGCACTTCATCCATCAAGGGCATCGTGAGGTATGGGGGAACCATCGTAGCCGCAGTCGTCGCAAGTGTTAGCAACAATCCAAGCGCCAGCTCGGTCCGGTAAGGCCGGGCAAATCGACCCAGGCGCAACAGCGACCAGGTCGACGGTGGCGTTTGCGCTTCTTCATCGGCACCCAGCGCGTCATCCAGCGCAGCGCTATCCAGCAGCCGATCATCAAACGCAACGGTTGACTGCGGAGCGGACTGACGTTCAAAGACGCCAACCAGACGCCCCGCTTCATCCTGCTGCGCCAGCGTATAGCGCCAAAGGGCCAGGCGCCCCTTTAAATCCAGCAATTCGAGGCTCGCCACGCCGGCATGATCACGTCGCTCCAACCGCAAACTGGCGCGCAGGGTCCAGCTGCGCCAGACCGTATCGCCTGGGCTCAAAGCCAGGATTCGAGTACCCGTCACCACGACGCGGCCGGCGCCAAAACAAAGGCGTTCGTCGAGATCGGTATGCAGGACCGCCAGTGCTTCCTCCCCCGTTTTAAAGGGGGGGTCAACAGCATTCGGGATAGTTGAGCGATTCATCTGACCCTCAACGCCTCAGCCCAGAATCTGGCCGACGTCCGGCTGTCGGCGTGGATTTTATTTTCCGACGTCAACCGAGTGCCCCGATGGCGCGTTTTCGACATCAAGACATTCAGGCACTCACCTTGCAGCCGACCGCTCGTATGAATCAGTTCCCGCACTCGATCACATTCATCAGCGAGACTGTCCTGCGCGGTCCAAATGTGTGGACCTATTTTCCTGTGCTCGAAACCCAGGTGGACATTGGCTCCCTCGAAGACTTTCCGTCCAACCGTATTCCTGGATTCGCGGAGCGCTTATCGGCTTGGTTGCCCGGCCTGATCGAGCATCGGTGCAGCCCTGGGGTCCGCGGCGGATTCCTTCAACGCCTTGATGAAGGGACTTGGCCAGCGCACATCCTCGAACATGTTTCGCTCGAATTGCTCGGCCTGGTTGGCCTCCAGTCAGGTTTTGGTCGGGCTCGTGAAACCGAAAAACGCGGCGTTTATCGCGTCATCATCAGCGCGCAGCAAGAAACCGTCTCCAGACTGGCACTCCAAATTTCGCGCGATTTGGTGCTTGCCGCGATGGCAGACCGTTCATTCGACCTCGAAGCAGCCGTCGACACATTGCGTGATCTGGCTGAGTCCAAATGGCTCGGTCCCAGTACCGCAGCAATCGCAACAGCCGCCGAGGATCGGGGTATCCCGATGATGCGCCTCAACGAAGGGAACCTTGTGCAGTTCGGTTACGGGTGCAAGCAACGCCGTATCTGGACCGCCGAAACCGACCGTACCAGCGCCATCGCCGAAGGGGTTTCGCGCGACAAAGAACTGACGCGGAGACTGCTTGCGCAATGCGGGGTTCCGGTACCCGAAGGCCGAATCGTCGCAACCCCTGACGAGGCCTGGGAAGCCGCTCAAGAAATCGGCCTGCCGGTGGTCATCAAGCCCACCGACGGGAATCACGGACGCGGCGTATTCACGCACTTGGCGTCACAGGACGAAATAATCGCTGCCTGGAAAATTGCGGTGCAAGAGGGCAGTGCTGTGTTGGTGGAGCGGTTCATTGTTGGCAATGAACATCGCATTCTTGTGGTGGGCGGCAAAGTCGTCGCAGCCGCCCGAGGCCAAATCGCATCGGTGACCGGCGATGGTCAGTCGACCGTTTTGGCATTGATTGAGTCCCAACTCAATTCAGACCCGCGCCGGGGCACCACGGAAGACCACCCGCTCAACCGCGTTCGAATTGATTCTGCAGCCCAGATCGAGCTGTCGCGGCAAGGACTGACGCCAGACGCTATTCCTGCGGCCGGGCAAGAAGTCCTGATTCAACGAAACGGTAATGTCGCGTTCGATGTCACCGATCAGGTACACCCAGAGGTCGCGGAACAGGTTTGCCTCGCGGCCCGAATCGTCGGACTCGATATCGCTGGTATTGATCTCGTCGCGCAGGACATTAGCCGCCCGTTGGCTGACCAAGGAGCGGCCATTGTTGAGGTTAACGCGGGCCCCGGCCTTCTGATGCACCTCAAACCTGCAGACGGGTTTGCCCAACCTGTTGGCAAAGCCATCATTGACCACCTTTTCACAGGTGAATCCTCAGGTCGCATACCGCTCGTCGGGGTTACCGGCGGACGCGGTCGTTGTGCGGTTGCTCAAGGCGTCGCCGAATTACTTCGTGAAGACGGTCGACGAACGGGGCTTGCCTGCGCGAAAGGTGTCTGGATCAATCAGCGACCACTTCAAACCGAAGATGGTGCCAACTGGAAAGGCGCTCGACGACTGTTGCTGAATACCAGAGTCGAAGCGGCGGTGATCGAAAACGATAGTCATACCATTTTGAATGAAGGGCTCGCCTACGATCGTTGCCAGGTTGGCATTGTGATTGACGCCACCGATGCCGCCCTAGACCATCCTGACCTGGCAGACCCGGAGGCCAACCTGCGCGTGCTCCGAACCCAGATAGACGTGGTTTTGCCAAGCGGGGCGGCAATCCTGGACGCCATGGATCCAGTCGCTGTAGAAATGATTGCGCTATGTGACGGCGAGGTCCTCCTTTATTCCATGGACGCCGCTGCACACGTGCTACTCGAACACCTCAAGCGCTCCGGGCGGGCCGCAGCGGTTCGCGACGATCTGATTGCGCTGGTCCATGGCACCCATGAGGTCGTGCTGGGTCCGGTTACGGACTTCGTCGAGAGTGCGCACGAAGTTCATGCACTCAATCGCGTACTTGCGATCGCCGCTGCTGGCTGGGCATTGGGAATTGCCCCTGCCCAATTGCGCGGTTCGCTCAAAACGCGCGTCATTCAAGAATTTCTGGTCTGAGATATCCCTGATGGAAGTATCCCGCGTCCGTGCGCTCCGTGGCCCCAATCGATGGAGCCAACGTGCTGCAATCGAAGCGATCGTTCAATGCAGCGCGGCCGAATCTTCGGCCAAGGCTTTAAAAGCGCTTGCATCCGAGCTGCGAGTCCATTTCCCCGAACTGGATTCACCGCGCAATCTGGCGCATGCCCTAGCGGTAACGGTCCTCCATTTGCAAATTCGGGCAGGTTGTGCGGTCTCGTTTCTGCACGTTGCCACGACTTCGGAGCACGACACGTATCAGGTCGTGATCGAATACAGAGAAGAAGCGGTTGGACTACTCGCGCTTGAACTGGCGCATCAGGCCTGCACTGCTCTTGCACAAGGCAAAAACTTCGATTTCAGCAGCGCCGTCGATCGTCTGCGCGACCTCGATGAGGACCAGCGACTTGGGCCGAGCACCGCTTCAATTGTCCGCGCGGCAAGTGCTCGCGGGATTCCGTTCACACGGTTGACCGAGGGTAGCCTCGTCCGGTTTGGTTGGGGCAGCCGGGCACGTCGGATTCAGGCCGCCGAGACCAGTGAATCCAGCGCGATCGCAGAATCCATCGCGCAGGACAAAGAACTCACCAAGACGCTTCTCGAGACCGCCGGGATTTCGGTACCAAAAGGTCGCCAGGTGATCAATGCCGAAGACGCCTGGAATGCTGCTCTAGAGATCGGCCTGCCCGTCGTGGTCAAACCGCGTGATGGCAATCAGGGCAAAGGAGTGGCCGTCAATCTCACCGCGCGTGAGCAGGTCATGACCGCCTACGCCGCGGCAACCGAAGTCCGCCGCGATGTGCTCGTCGAACAGTTCTTACCAGGACATGATTTTCGCTTGCTGGTGGTCGGCGATCGACTCGTGGCCGCTGCGCGCCGCGACCCCCCCCAAGTGACCGGCGATGGCATTACATCGGTTCAGGGCCTGATCGAACGAGTCAATTCAGACCCACGACGCGGCGGTGGTCACGCCACTTCGCTGACCAAGATCACGACCGATGCGACGACGCTCGCAACCCTTTTGGAGCAGGGGCTGACACTCGCGGATGTGCCAGCGGCAGGGCAGAGGGTCGTACTCCGCAACAATTGCAACCTGAGCACGGGTGGTACGGCCACCGACGTGACCGACCAGGTCCATCCGGTACTCGCTGAATGCGCAATCGATGCAGCTCAGATGGTCGGACTCGACGTTTGCGGGATTGATGTGGTTTGCCAGACCGTTACTCAACCCCTCGAGGCTCAGGGCGGCGGGATCGTCGAAGTCAATGCGGCTCCCGGATTGAGGATGCATCTTGACCCCTCTTATGGCTCGGCACAACCCGTTGGCGAAGCGATCATTGACGCGCTTTTTGGGGCGGATGATAACGGTCGAATTCCGCTGGTTGCAGTCACCGGGAACAATGGAAAAACAACCACTGTTCGCCTGATTGCGCACCTGCTGGCGCAGGTCGGTCATCGGGTCGGCATGACCGGAACCGACGGCGTTTGGGTCAACGGACGACGAATTGACACCGGCGATTGCAGCGGGCCGCGCAGTGCGCGTAGCGTACTGGCGCACCCCGATGTGGACGCTGCAGTGTTCGAAACTGCGCGTGGAGGCCTTTTGCGCGAAGGTCTCGCTTTTGACCGCTGCGATGTGGCCGTGGTGACCAACATCGGTCGCGGCGATCACCTTGGCATGAATTTTATTGAGACCGCAGCACAACTTGCAGAGGTCAAGGGGACAATCGTTCGAAACGTTGCCCCCACGGGCATGGGCGTTCTGAATGCTGCTGACCCACTTGTGGCCGAAATGGCCCAGACCTGTCCGGGCTCCGTCACCTTCTTTGCCCGCGATCGTCATCACCCGCTGATGGCGGCACACCGCGTCCGCGGAAATCGTGTCGTGTTTGAAGATGGCGGCGCGATTGTGGCCGTGCAGGGCAACGTCGAGCATCGCTTTGCGTTACGCGACATTCCCTTCACCAACGAGGGGCAACTCGGCTTTCAGGTCGAAAATGCCATGGCGGCCATCGCTGCCGTATGGGCGCTTGGACTTGACTGGACCCGAGTTCGTGCAGGGTTACAGAGCTTCAGCACCGACGCAGCTGGGGTGCCAGGTCGTTTTAATGTCTCGTACCATCGAGGGGCTACCGTGATTGCTGACTATGGTCACAATCCGGATGCGATGATCGCCCTGGTTGAAGCAGTCGAATCGATACCCGCCCGACGCCGTTCGGTTGTGATCAGCGGCGCCGGCGATCGACGCGATATCGACCTTAGTGACCAGACCCGCATCCTTGGGCAGGCCTTTGATGACGTCGTTCTCTACCAGGATGCCTGTCAGCGCGGACGTGCTGATGGCGAAGTTCTGGCCCTGCTTCGTCAAGGCCTGGACGGTGCGCGGCGAACCCGGCGAGTGGACGAAATTCAGGGAGAATTTCGCGCCATTGATACCGCCTTGCGGCGGTTGCGCCCCGGCGATCTTTGTCTGATTTTGGTTGATCAGGTGGAGCAAGCACTGGCCCACATCGCTGCTCGCATCGATGGTTTGGCGCCCGCGCTAGCCAGCCAGCTGCGCACGAACCGGCACCCCGACACTCGACTTCGCGGATCCGCAGGGTTGGCCCAAGCGGCCTGACGCCATGATCGCCTGGCGCGTCAGCGGCCGGCTCATCGTTGGGCTTCTCCTTACATGGGCCATGGGGGCGAGACAAGCGTCTGAAGCGTGGGCTGGAGACCTTCAGGGATCTACGCTAGACGGACGAATCGCGCCCTGTATGGTCTGCCATGGCGATCAGGGGCGCGCTGGACGGGATGCTTATTACCCGCGCCTCGCCGGCAAACCTGCCGGTTATCTTTTGAATCAGATGCACCACTTTCGCCAGGGTCGGCGACATTACGCCTGGATGACGACGCTCCTGGACCCGTTGCCAGAACCCTATCTAGCTGAGATCGCTGAGCACTTCGCGCAACTCAATCCACCCTATGCGGGCCCCACGCCAGCGACCCTACCGCCTGCGCAGTTGGCGCTGGGACAGCAACTAGTGATGGAAGGCGATCCCTCGCGCGAACTGCCAGCCTGTGTAAGCTGCCACAGCAACCACCTGATGGGATTGCAGCCGTCCATTCCGGGACTACTTGGTTTGCCACGTGGCTATTTGATCGCGCAAATCGGCGCCTGGCAATCTGGATCACGACGCGCCCTCACCCCCGACTGCATGGCAAGCATCGCCCGAAAACTGCGTCCCCACGAAGTCGCAGCGATCGCTCAATGGCTTGCCGCACAACCCGTTCCACCACTGGCAAAACCCGCTATTGACCCCGCGCGAAAGCTGCTATTGCGATGTGGCGGGGTTGGTGCCGAATGAGCAAGGCCCGCTTTTCGGTCCTTTTGTTTGCTGGTTTGTTGGTGGCCGCAATCGCCTGGCTGGGCCTTGGACGGCATGGCGACGACGGACCGACACCGCCGACGACGCTTGATCCTTCGACTCAAATTGCGCGTGGTGAGTACCTAGCTCGTGCCGGCAATTGTTCTGGTTGTCACAGCGCGAGAGGCGGTGATGCCTTTGCCGGCGGCAAGCCGATCGAAACGCCATTTGGAACGGTTTACGCCTCGAACTTGACCCGAGACGACGCCACTGGGCTCGGTCGCTGGGATGCCACTGATTTTTGGAATGCAATGCACCATGGTCGATCACGTGATGGTCGACTCCTGACACCAGCATTTCCCTTTACCAACATGACCCGGGTCACGCGGGAGGACTCCGACGCAATATTTGCGTGGTTACAGACGCTACCCGCCGTATCGAATCAGCCACCCGCCAATACGATGCCCTTTCCATTAAATACCCAAGTGGCGATGGTGGTTTGGCGCGCTCTAAATTTCCGCCCTGGTGTTGAACCGCCGAAGCCAGAACGCTCTAAACTCTGGAATCAGGGCGCTTACCTAGTCCAAGGACTTGGCCATTGCGAGGCCTGTCATGCCCCCCACAATCTGCTCGGCGCAGTCGTTAGCTCCCCATTCACTAGCGCCCCATTCACCGGCGACCCGTTGCAGTCCAGTTTAGTCGGGGGCTGGCTGCCCGGAGGCGATTGGTACGCGCCTTCACTTCAGTCGACCATCGAAGCGGGTGTTTCGAACTGGTCGACCGAAGAAATCATCGCCTTGCTGCGCGATGGGCGACACGATCACGCCTCGGTCAGCGGGCCGATGGCAAAGGTAGTGCTCAACAGCACGCAGTGGCTGACCCCAGAAGATCTTCTGGCCGTGGCGACCTACCTGAAATCATTGCCGCCCATTGAAAGCCCCCTGCGAAAGACGACCTTATCAGACAGCGCTCGATCGGTCGGCCAACCCCTTTATGAAAAACACTGTGCGGATTGCCACGGCATCACCGGGAATGGTGAGTCTGGTCGATACCCGGCTCTGGCCGGAAATCGCGCGATCACCCTCCCAGTTGCAGCCAATGTGGTGCAGGTCGTGATGCATGGTGGCTATGCCCCAGGGACAGTTGGCAACCCCCGACCTCATGGGATGGCCCCATACGCCCCATTACTGAGCGATGCTGAGGTGGCAGCCGTCGTGAGCTACATCCGGGGCTCTTGGGGAAACACCGCCGCTGCGGTTGATGCACAAGCAGTTGGGCGATTTCGGCGCCTGAGAGCGGACTGAAACCCGACGGTTTTCAATCAAAACCCTAGACGTGCTCGCTGATTACTGGAAAACGTACCGGCACCAGGGCTTACGTTCGGTTTGGGCCAATCT
>RFVZ01000450.1 GCA_009922405.1 Betaproteobacteria bacterium | reverse complement strand
AAGAATTCGCCCTCGCCGGCCGGTGGATTCTTCAAGAGATCAATCACGGCCGCAGTCTGGGCAACATCAAGCGGTAACGGGGGAATGCCCAGCGCAGCGCGCTCGGCGACGTGTTCACGGTAGGCTTGGAGCATCGTTGACCTCATGTAACTTTAGGGTCCAATTCTACTTGAGAAGGTTTCGATCCATGCGTTCAGTTCCTTACGCCCTGCTAGTGTCCGTCACAAGCGTCCTGTGTACGGCGCTTCTCACAGGATGCGGCGGCGGCGATTCTGAACCTTTAACGTTGAGCGCCTCTGAGCAAACAAAAACCACCGCTACAGCCCTCTGTCCGTATTCCGAGTCGGGAACCCAGAGCATCGCCACCCGGGGCACTAACGCCACGGCGCCGACCGTCGTGACCCTGCCCTTCACCTACAGTTGGAGCTGTTCGGGCACGAGCCGCACCCTCATTTCAAACGGAGTCCCTAATCACCCCTTTTCGGGGGGCAGCTTCGCGACAGCAATTTCTCCTCAAGTCACGAGCACGGGCGCTCCTGCCATCAGCGCGGCCTACACGCTAACCCCATCCCTAGCAACCACCACCGCCTCACCCCAGTTCGCGGGCTATTCGATCAATGGCCTGAAGATGGAACCCGGTACCGCTGGGACCTGCACCGATACTGGAATTTGCAACGAAGCCGGCGGCGGTGCCGGTGTCTGGCGCATGGAAGCGCTCAGCGCCAACCGGTGGGACTTTGGTGTTGACTCGAATCACTCCCACGTTCAGCCAACCGGCGAATATCACATCCACGGGATGCCCGAAAACCTCATGGCCAAGCTTGCCAAGGGTCAGGCGATGACACTCGTCGGCTGGGCCGCCGACGGCTTCCCGATCTATGCACGATATGGCTATACCGATACGAACAATTCAAAATCCGCGATCAAGGTTCTGACGGGCAGCTGGCGCACAAAGGCCAACCCGGATGCCGGACGCCCCCCAATTAACCTCTATGCGATGGGCTCATTCCGGCAAGACTGGGAGTACATCGCGGGTTCGGGCGACCTCGACGAGTGTAACGGTCGCACCGGAGTAACACCTGAATTTCCAGCCGGGATCTATTACTACGCCATCACAGATACCTATCCGTTTATTCACCGCTGTGTGAAGGGTGTTGTCACTGGCTCAGGCGGTCCACCGGCGGGTGGCCCCGGATTGCCGCCACCGCCACCGCCACCGGGTGCCGGTGGCTGAAGCCATGCACTTATTGAGGCGAGCGCTTGCTCGGCCGTCTGCGCTCGCCCTGGTTCTGGGCACGTTTCTGGGCCTGTTCATCGCGCTCCCAGCGGCCCACGCGCACTTGATCGTTGATCAAAAGGGCACGATCAATTTTGTGGAGGACGGCGCATTTATGGTCGTCTCGCTTCCCGTCACGGCATTGGAAGGTGCAGACGACGACGGTGACGGCAAGATGTCTTTTGCTGAAATGGCACGACACACGCCAGAGCTTCAGAGGCAAATACGGGCGGGCATCCACCTGACCGACCGCTCGGGCGAAAAGACCCTCGACGGGCTGCTGCTCAACCTGTCGCCGCCCGACAATGCCCCTGGGTCGCCGGCGACACACATCGTCGCGATGGGTCGGTTTGCGCTTGGCGGCCCGGCGGAGT
>RFVZ01000449.1 GCA_009922405.1 Betaproteobacteria bacterium | reverse complement strand
TGCCGGCGTACGCCGCAGGGCTATGTGATCACGGCCAGCGTGCCCTGGACCGCGTTCGGCTTCACGCCGCGGCCCGAATCGAATATCGGCTACGACTTCACGGTGATCAACCGGAATGCGGCCGAGGCATCCCGCGACAAGGACTATTACGGACTATGGCGGGCCAACGGCAACGACTACCTCGATGCCGGCTGCCTGGGCATCCTCACGCTCGCGGAAAAAAGGTGACAGGATCCCATCCCCCACGCTCCGGGCTTGTATGGGAACCCCGCTCCATCCAAGCCCGCAGCGCAAGCAAGGGAATACGGTGGGCCTTACGGAATGGGACGCGGTTTCCCTCGCTCGCGCGTCGGGCTTGGATGGGTCGGCGAAAAGAGATGCGTCCCAGTAGTGTTCGGCACGAAATTTGCGCCAGAGAACCCAGCGAATCCAGGGAGGGTGGGCGGAGTTGCGCCCTGAGCTCGAAGTTGCCATAGTGTGAGCCATGGCCGCAGCTCGCCGCAAGATACGCCCCGAAGACATCCACGGCTTGAAGTATTTCAAGGCGTTGCAGGGGTTGATTGAACGGCTGCACTTCGTGGGGACGCAACGTGACAAGGCAGGCAATCGCGACCTGCATATGGATCAATATTGTTCGCTGATCCTTCTCTGGTTCTTCAGCCCCATTGTCGACAGCCTGCGTGGACTTCAGCAGGCCGGCACCCTCGACAAGGTGCGAAAGAACTTTGGCGTCGGGCGTGCCTCGCTCGGCTCACTTTCGGAGGGAGTGGCGGTCTTCGATCCAGAGCCGCTCAAAGAGATCGCGCAGGAGCTCTTTGACCAGTTGCCCGATGTGTCGGCCGGTCGCTTTGACGTCGTAGGGCAGACGTTGACGGCTGTTGACGGATCGGTTGTCGAAACGCTCGCTCGTGTCGCACGGCTCTCATGGCTTCCCAAGGCCAAGGGGGCGTCGCTGTGCGGCTATCGACTCCACACACAGTTCGAGGTGTTGCGAGGAATTCCATCTCGCATCGACGTGACCCCTGCCAAGCCCAAAGGCGAGGACGATGAGCGAGCGGTCCTTGCACGAACAGTCGAACCGGACCGCATGTACATGATGGATCGCGGCTATGCGCAATTCGCACTGTGGAATGCGATTGTTGCCAAGGGTAGCAGCTACTGCTGCCGCATCCGCGACAACTCGTCGTACGACGTCCAGCGAGCCATGGACCTGACCGATGCCGATCGTGCTGCTGGTGTCGTCGGCGACGATGTGGTTCTGTTCGGCCGCTCCAAAGGCTCGCTCGGCCCCGACCATCCCGTACGGATCGTGACGGTGAAGGCCACCCCGCACTCGAGTCGTGGCAAACGCCGCGGCGGAAGCACTGGACCGAACTGCGACGGGTCCTTGAGAATCGCGACCAACCGCCTTGATCTTCCTGCCGAACTCATCGGAGAGATCTATCGCCTGCGGTGGATGATCGAGACATTCTTCCGGATGTTCAAGCAGTTGCTGGGCTGTCGCCATCTCTTGTCCACCAAGCCATATGGCGTCGAGATCCAGGTGTATTGCGGCATTATCGCCTGCCTGTTGATCATGCTTTACACAGGCCGCAAGCCCACCAAGCGGACCTTCGAGATGGTCTGCTTCTACCTCTCGGGCTGGGCAAGC
>RFVZ01000448.1 GCA_009922405.1 Betaproteobacteria bacterium | reverse complement strand
GATGCGATCAACCAGTTCGTCTTCATGTTCGCCCTGCCAGCGATGTTGTTCAGGGTGGCTGCGACCAATCCATTGGCGGATTTGCTGGACCCATGCTTCGCCGCAGCCTGGCTCTGCGCGGGTCTGCCGATCTATGCGATTGCCTATGGCGCCGGGCGCCGCTGGTTGGGCGGTGATCGGGCCCAGTCAGCCGGTTGGGGGCTCAACGCCGCGCACGGCAACGTGGGCTACATGGGATTGCCCCTCGCCTCGGAGATCGGCGGCGCCAAGGCACTGGCGCCAATTCTCATGACCGTCATCCTCGACGTATTCGTCATCATTACGATGACCATCATTTTGTTGGAATTCGCGCGGCAGCCGTCCGCTGAATCCCATGCGGGCCAAACCAATAGAAATAACCGTAACGATATCGATCGCGATCACGTTCAGACTTCGGATCTGCAGCGAGCAGCCAGGGTCGTCCAATCAACCGGCTTAGGGTTATTGCGCAGCCCCTTAGTGTTATCGATCGGACTCGGGCTCGCTTGGTCGGCTACCGAGTGGAAACTGCCGATGGTGCTCGACAACTTCGTCCGTCTGCTTGGCAGCGTTGCCGGGCCGTCAGCCCTCTTTGCGATCGGTGCCTCGCTCGGCGGGAAGGCAGTCGCGCGTGACCCTGCCGTCCCGGTGATGTCAATCCTTAAAATCTTCGTGCACCCGGCGCTTGCCGCAGTGCGCTTCGATCGGCGTCATTGCGGCGGCACTACCAGCCGCCAGTAACGGTTTCATTATCGCGCAGCGTTATGGCCTCGAAGTGGGCTCCATCAGCTCTTCCATTGTGATCGGCACCATCATTTCGCTCGTCACAGTGTCGTTCGCCATCTGGGCGCTCCCATTGCCCTAATAATCCACTCCCTAAGCCTCTACCCCTTGGTTAACGAGTGCCTCGGCAAGAGCACTCCATGCATCTTCAACATGCTCATTGGCTAACACAGGGAAGTCGGCCGTAACCAATCGCCGACCCGTTTCGGCGTCCTCGAGACCTACCCGAACCGCCACACCCATTTCCTCGACTGCCGTGGTCGTCAGGCGCGCCCGCAACGCAGACGGACCACGACCATGCTGAGTCTCGACCACTGCCAGAATGCGCCCCAATTCAAGCGAGCGACGGGTAATCGAGGCCATTCGGAGCGCAGAGAACCAGGGAAACACGCCGATCACGTCTAATTCAGACTCGAAATCCTCGGATAAGCGGGCCGCTGCATCCGCCAGCCAAGCCTGTTCGGCCTCGCTTGCATCCGCAGATTCCAGCGCAAGTTCAGCCTCGGGTAATTCGATGGTTGCGAACGGCAGCAGACGCACCACCACCTTGCCCTCGGTGGGGTCGCCGTCATGAACAAGCGCCGCAGCCTCTTCGCCGCCCGCGGTGAGATCATCGAATAAAGCCGCGGCAAACTCAGCCACCGCAACCCAATCAAGCGAATCGGCTGCAACAGGGCCCGTCATCGACGCAGCAAAAGACGCCCGCCCTGCTTCGCCAATAAGCGCCCGTATCTGCAATGCTGCGGTCAGCGCCTCAACCGTCTCCGGGTCAATTTCCTCTGGCATCGCAGCGGCGGGCCCAACAACGACAAGTGCATACAAGCGGGCTTCGAAAACCGCAGACTCTTCAGC
>RFVZ01000447.1 GCA_009922405.1 Betaproteobacteria bacterium | reverse complement strand
CGATTTCACGTTGACCGCGAAAACGCGGTCGAACGTTGCCTCATCGACCTCGAGCATTGGCCGGTTCTTGTGAGTCGTTCCAGCGTTATTAACGACAATATGGGGACTACCAAACGTGTCAACGCAATGCCTCACAAGCGCCTCGACCTGAGCCCTATTGGTGACATCGACCGTAAACGCAGACGCAGCAGCACCCAGTTCCTGTGCCACGCGCTGTGCCGCATCGGCCTTGATATCCGCAACGATCACGCGGGCACCCGCATCCACATAGGCACGAGCGATCCCCTCACCAAACCCGCCACCTGCGCCCGTAACGATCGCAATCTTGCCAGCCAATGCAGCCATTTTGGTCTTCCTGTGAAGGGATCAAACGTGATCAGGTCTATCGTAGTGCAACGCCCGACGCAACCAAGGTCTCCGTAGCAATGTTCTGCAGGAGTACTGCATCGTTCTGCGAAATCCCTAGATCCTTTGCCGCCTTTTCGTTAGCACCAAAGGCGGTTGGATTACGCCCAGAAATCGTACCGAACGAGACCAGTGCGCTGAGATATGACCCATAGACGCTGGCGTGCGTGCGGTCGAACCACCAAAGATTCATCTGGCTCCCGCTCTCGTCGTAGGTACCGTCAGCCTTGTAAAAATTGCTCGACTTCACGGCCTTCACATCGACTGCGCGCTGGAAGGCATTGCCCACGGGAAGGACGCCGGCGAACCTCTTGTTGGTTTCTGCGAGGCCGTAGAACACCGTGGACATATCCGTCGACATGTCCTTAAGGTTTTCGGCGGTCGTGGCCTTGCTCGTGTAATACAAATTATTCTGGCCCGTTGTGGCACTGCCATTTGTGCCGGCAGAACAAGTGGGATCAACGATCGGGGCTCCATTGAGCGAGTTCTTGTCAGCAATCGTGCACTTGTGCGCTTCAACCATATCGGGACGCGCCCAGGTCTGCATCAGGTAGACCTTTGCGTTCGGATTCGCGTTGGTATTGGCGGGGATGACTCGACTCGTAGTGCAATTGGCGCTCGACAATCCTGGCCCCGGGACGGCCGCAGTGACCGCTGCGGTGCAGTTGGCCAGTCCGCCGAAAATATCAGCCTCGGTGGTGGTCACACCTGTACCGACATGAATGTACTGTTCAATCAAATTCGCATAGGTTTTGAAAGAAACGGGATTGCCGTTCTTCGCTTTTGCGGGCAAGAGCGGTTCATCGCTCTGTCCCTGCAAAACCACCACATCCCATTTCTCACGCGCCATGTTGGCGCGCAGGTCCCAGTTGGCGTTCGCTGTGTTGAGGAATTGACCACGAAGGGTCGCAGCATTGCGCGTTGAAAGGGACACGGTGTAATTCAGACCCGACTGATCGGCGAGCGCCTTAAATATTCCGGGGACCCCGCCCCATGGATGCGGCTCAAAGCAGCCGGTATCAGGCGTCGTACAGGGCGACGGTGGCAAGCCCGTTCCGATCGGAAAACTGTTACCACCGGTCGGATCGACCGTGTTGTAGGCGGCAGTCATGTCCTTGACGTTCGCAGCGTTGTACTGAAGCGCAGGCGCGATTCGGGCAAAGGTGTAACTGTTCCCGACAAATAGAATGTTCTGAGGAGGATCGAGCTTCTCGCCACCAGAACAACCGACCAAAGCAAGTGCGAGCGCAGTCAGAGTCAAACTCGTGCGACCAA
>RFVZ01000446.1 GCA_009922405.1 Betaproteobacteria bacterium | reverse complement strand
CACTTGATTCCGCTACACCGACAGATCATCGCCTGGGCTGCACGTAACTCCGTTGAAGCGGTTCACCGATCGGACAACTGGCTGGAACTGTCCTGGATGTCTGTGCGCTGATCATCGCTCGGTTTCATCCGAAAACTGAACCATCCAAACAAAGCCCAGGTCACGGACTGAATCACTGCCAAGACCTGGTCAAAGTGCGTAAACGCAGGGTGTGACAGAAAGAAGGCTGTAAACCCCCAATCGATCAGGATGCCGATCCCGACCAACGCTTTGCCAAGGCGAAGCCGGCGCCGAAACAAGGTGTAACGGATAGCGATCAGCAGGGCAAAATCGGGGACCAGCGCGATCAGCGATTGACCGATCGGTTGTCCCCCTGCCAGCGAGCACAGATACAAAACAGGCAAGACATAGAAGAGCTGAGTGCTCCGCCGCTGGTCAATCGACTCTTGCAAGCCAGTCGCCGACGCTTGATCGGTCATCGCATCCTCCATCGCGTTTCTCGGCACATGGCCACCAGATTTTGACGCCGCTCAACTCTGAATAGTCACCAGCGGCCAGACCAAAGGAGCCGTTGACGCACCGCACCAACCTACCGTTGTAACTCCTGCCCCAAGATCCGGGCAGACCTGGACCTAAGGGTTTAGCGATCTGCATCGGATGACCTTCAACGAACGGGGCAGGACATGATGGATTTTCGCAGAACACTGGTTGCGGCCGGCTTGCTTTGTTGCATCGGCGGGGCAAGCGCCGCGACAAAGACCAGCACGTTCGCTGTAACCACAACCGTCGTTGCCAATTGCTTGATCAATTCAGCCAGCGCAATGACCTTTGGAACCTACACGGCCGGTACGGGTAACGTCGACCGGACCTCGTCGATTGTTCTACGCTGTAGCAACACCACCGCCTACGGGATCGGTCTTGATGCGGGCACCGGAGTTGGGAGCACCCTGGCACAGCGCAAAATGACCATCGGCGCAGGTGGTACGAATAATGAGGTCAATTACAACCTCTATACCGATGCAGCACGAACGGTGTTGTGGGCGAACGCCGTGACCGCCGCCACCGCTGCAGGCAACCAGGGTGGTACCGGAACAGGCCTGGGGAATACGGCGACCCACACAGTCTACGGTCGGCTGGTCGACGACGCGACCAGTCAGGCCGCCACCCCATCGGCGCTCTACACATCGACCGTCACCCTGACGGTGAATTACTGATGAAGGCGCTCATCGCTCGGGTCCATACCCAGCGTCTGGAGCAGATTCGGTCGCGTCGCTATTTTCGTCTCCAGCAGCGCTCGCTACTCGCCTGTACGCTGACGATTCTTCTGAATGGATCTGCATTTGCAGCTAATTTTGGCGTCTCGCCACTAAGGGTTGAGTTGTCAGACCAGCAGCATTCGGGGGCGCTGACGCTACGTAATGAGGGCATCGAACCCGCGGTTGTGCAGGTACAAGTCATGAAATGGACTCAAGTCGATGGTCGCGACCACTACGCTCCAACGACCGAGGTGCTGGCAACCCCGCCGGTGTTCACCATCAAGAACGGAGCTGCCCAGATCATCCGGATTGGCATGCGTCGCGGACTCGATCCTGACCAGGAATTGAGTTACCGGATCTTTCTGCAAGAGGTTCCGATGCCACCACGCGAGGGCGATGCAGGGGCCAAGATTGCGCTGCGCATC
>RFVZ01000445.1 GCA_009922405.1 Betaproteobacteria bacterium | reverse complement strand
GCAGCCCTCGACAAGCCAACAAACCGTCCGAAGACGGCTTTCGATCCGCGATAGAGGAGCCGCGCTCCGACCAACGTGGCAAGCATTTCAAGACCCGTCAACACGAGTGAAATCAAGACATTCCAACGGGCCTGACGAGCCAGGAACTTCTTGATCAAGTTCTCGCGCTTGCGCTCGATACTGTCGTAAAAACTTGGGATCACCAGCAAAGTCAATAGGGTCGAGGTAATCGTGCCACCGATGATTGAGACCGCCATTGGGCGATAAAAAGAACCGCCCTCGCCCATCCCAATCGCCACCGGGAGCATGCCAGCTATCAGCGCAAAAGTCGTCATTAAAATCGGCCGCAGGCGCTTACGGCCCGCAGCGATCAACGCAGACTCTCGGTCCATGCCCTCGGCCTCCTGACTGCGCGCGGCGTCAAGCAGCAAGATGGCATTTTTAGCGACCAATCCCATCAACATAATCACACCAATAAAGCTCATCAAGTTCAGCGTGCCACCGGTCATGAGCAGCGCGAGAACGACGCCGATCAGGGACAGGGGTAACGAAAACATGACGGCGAGGGGCGCGGTGAACGAACCAAACTGCATCACCAGGATCAGGTACATCAGGCCAATCCCGGAGATCAGCGCGATCCCCATTTGCTTGAAAACCTCCTGCTGATCTTTAGAAGCACCGGCCAACTGCAATCCATAGCCAGGCGGATAATTCATTGCGTTCGCGATCTTGAGCGCGTCGGCTGTGACCTCCCCAGCCGATCGGCCCTGGACATTCGCGGTCACCGCGACTGTACGCTTGCCGTCGGTGTGTTCGATCTTGGAGGGACTCTTACCCATCGTGACCTTGGCGATTTGCCCCAACGGAACAACCGTATTCATTCCGGTCACCGCGATCGGCAGGCGTTCGATATTCGTCGCACTCAGCCGATCTTCAGGCGCGAGTCGGACCGCAACGTCGCGGGACTCCCCGGTCGGGTCGACCCAATCGCCCACCTCCACGCCAGCGAATGCAACTCGCAGCGCCGCCGCTGCATCGCCAACCGAAATCCCCATCGAACTGGCCAACCCGCGGTTCAGTTCGATTTGGAGTTCATTCTGTGGATCCTGCTGAGAGAGCCCCACGTCGACGGCCCCGGGGACCGCGCGCAGCTGTTCAATGAATGCACTGGTAATCTCGAGCAGCTTGCGGGCGTCGCTACCAGAAAATTTAATTTGAACCGGCTTAGACGCCCCATTGCTGAGATCCTCGAGTACGGTGTACTCCGCGCCCACAAGCTGCGCCACTTGCGAACGCAGTTCAACGGCAATTGCCTGCGCCGAACGCTGGCGAATTTCGCTGCTACCGATGTTCACGTAGATTCGGCCGCCGCCAGCATTGACAAAACTGTTGGTGGCTTTGACTTCTTTGATGGCGCGTGCGAGCACGGCCGCCGCCTCGACTTTGCGACTCGAGTAATTCAGGTTATTGCTTGCAGGGGTGCGCACATCGATGGCGATGGTGTCCCCGTCAAAGCTGGGCAAAAAGCTGCTACCCCCGAATTTGGCATGCAGTCCGAGCGCGCCGGCGAGGCAAGCCAGCGAGAGCACAAACATCAATGTGCGGTGGCGAAGCGCCCACGCGACAATCCGGCCATAGCGCTCGGCCTGCGCATCAAACCAGTGGTTGAATCGCTCCAACACCCG
>RFVZ01000444.1 GCA_009922405.1 Betaproteobacteria bacterium | reverse complement strand
GCATCGGTCGGATCGGTATCGGTCTCGCCAACCAGTGCCTGTAACACCGGTACGAGGACCTGTGCCTGGGCGTCACGCCGCAGGTGACGGGTGGTGGCGTCGACCTCCGAGTCCGGCAGAGAGGCGGTTTGGTCGAGCTCAAGCACGTCGGCGCGCAGGGATGCCCAACTGGGCGCCCCAAGCATTTGCGCAATCAGATCACGCGCATGCGAGGGCGACAGGTCCGGCAGGCTAGCGCGCAAACGCATCGCAGCGACCCTCGCATCCGAAAGCGAAGCCGGGACGAAGCGAACCAGTTCGGGGGGGGTCTTCGCAGGCGCAGATTTGGTGGACTGCCGGTTGGCTCCCATTATTTAGGCCATCGACTCAAGACGCTTCATCAGACTCGCCGTCGAACTGTCGAGATCGGCACGGCTGCGACCGGGGTCGGTCATCCGGGCCTCGACATCAAGCGCCAGCGTCTTGCCGAGTTCGACGCCCCACTGATCGAACGCATTGATCCCCCACACCGCAGCACTGGTGAACACGCGGTGCTCATGCAAGGCAATCAGTGCACCCAGCGTCTTCGGATCAAGCCGCTCAATCAGCAGGGTGGTGCTCGGACGGTTACCTCGAAAGGCGCGCTGCTTGGACACGGCAATCACCTCGTCGCTCGGCGCCGGGCCCGCGTCGGCCAGGACTTCTTCGA
The DNA here is from genome assembly GCA_009922405.1 of Betaproteobacteria bacterium. Lineage (GTDB taxonomy): Bacteria > Pseudomonadota > Gammaproteobacteria > Burkholderiales > Burkholderiaceae_E > RFPW01. The sequence goes on along the minus strand of RFVZ01000444.1, from coordinate 1,009 downwards.
GACTGCGACCGATCATCAACGCGCGCGACTGGGCCAGTGCGTTCGCAAGCAGGGTGCGGTGCGAAGCGGCGTGCGGATGGTCGGGATGCGCCACCACGATGAACTCAACGGGAATCCGATCGGTCCCCTGGTGCAGCATCTGGAAGTACGAGTGTTGGCCATTCGTGCCAGGCTCGCCCCAGAGAACGGGCGAGGTGCCAACCGCCATCGGGTGGCCATCACGGTCGACCCACTTGCCATTGCTCTCCATCTCCAGTTGCTGAAGATAGGCCGGCAACCGGCGCAGACCATGGTGGTAGGGCGCAATGCTGCGGGACCCAAAACCGTGGAAGTTGCGGTACCAGACGTCAATCAGTCCCAGCAGCATCGGCAGGTTCTGCGCCGGGGCGGCTTCCGCGAAATGACGGTCCATGGCATGCGCACCGTCCAGCATGGCTTGGAAACCGTCCTTGCCAATCGCGATCGCAATTGAAAGGCCAATCGCCGACCACATCGAGTAACGGCCCCCGACCCAGTCCCAGAATTGAAACACGGTACCCATGCCATGCTTTCGGGCGGCCTCGGGGTTGGCGGTCACGCCAACAAAGTGGGCTGGTAGGTCAGCTACACCCTGGGCCCGCGCCCAGTCCATCGCGAGCTGCGCATTGACGAGGGTTTCGCGAGTTCCGAAGGTCTTGGAAGAAACCAGAAACAGGGTCGATGCGGCATTCAGTCCGGACAGGGTGGTATCCAGATCATGGGCATCGACGTTGGCGACAAAGTGGAAGCGGATGCCAGGCGTCACATGCGGGTGTAGCGCTACAACGGCCATCTGCGGGCCAAGGTCCGATCCGCCAATCCCAATATTGACCACATCGGTGATCTTGCCCTCGGCGCGGATCTGTTCGGCATAGGCCATAAAAGCCGCCGCTTCAGTCCGAGCAAGCGCAGCTGAGGCATCGTCGGTCGGTGCGCCCGCCGGGGTGCGAAGCGCCGCATGCCGTACGGTCCGGTGCTCGGTGGTGTTGAT
>RFVZ01000443.1 GCA_009922405.1 Betaproteobacteria bacterium | reverse complement strand
GCCCCAAAACGAACCGGCTGAAATGGCAAGCCCGCCCGCTGGACCAAGCCCGCCTCCATCCCTTCGGGGTTCCCCAGCCAATGAACTTGCCAGCCTCGGGCACCCAGTATTTCGGCGACGGCGAGGCCAGGAAACACATGGCCGCCCGTTCCACCCGCCATCACCATGGCGGTACGGACCCCAGCCGAAATTTGCGCGGTCATAGACGCGCCCCACGCATCAGGCGTCTGTTCTCGTGATCAACACGTAGCAACAACGCCAGCGCGATGATGTTGACGAGGATGCCGCTCCCCCCGTAACTCATAAACGGCAGGGTAAGACCCTTGGTCGGCAGGAGCCCAAGGTTGACGCCCATGTTGAAGAACGATTGCGCACCAATCCAGATCGCAATGCCCTGGGCCACCAGTCCGGCAAAGCTGCGCTCAAGCGCGATCGCTTGCCGACCAATCTCGAACGCGCGCCGGGTAAACCAAAAAAATAAGCCAATTGCGACCAACACCCCGGCCAGCCCTAACTCTTCGCCGATGACTGCAAGTAAAAAGTCCGTGTGTGCCTCTGGCAGGTAGTGCAATTTTTCGACACTGCCTCCGAGTCCGACACCAAAGAGTTCGCCCCGCCCAAACGCAATCAGTGAATGCGACAACTGATATCCGCGCCCCAGCGCGTTGGCCGGATCGAAGGGGTCAAGGTAGGCAAAGATGCGGGCCCGGCGATATTCGGACGTCCAGATCAGGATGCAAAACGTCACCGCCAGCATGAGCAGAATACCCATCGCCAAGCGCAGGTTAACGCCGCCCAAAAACAGCACGCCCATAGCGATCGTGACGATCACAACAAACGCGCCAAGGTCGGGCTCGAGCAGTAGCAACATGCCCACAAGACACATCGCCCCCGCCATCGGCGCAAAGCCCTTCGAGAACCGATGCATCCAGTCCTGTTTACGCACTGTGTAATCGGCCGCGTACAACACCGCGAAGAGCTTCATGACTTCAGACGGTTGCAGGTTCAATGGTCCAAGCGGCAACCAGCGCCGCGCCCCGTAGACCACCTTGCCCAGACCCGGGATCAGGACGGCCACAAGCATCACCAGACCCAGAACGAACACGAGGGGTGCCCAGTCCTGCCACTTCTTCATCGGTACGGAGAACACCAAAAGGCCTGCGATACCCCCCAGTACGAGGGCAAAGAGGTGACGGGTCAGGTAGTGGGTCGAGCGGAAATTGGCGAAACGCGGCGAATCCGGCAAGGCGACCGAAGCCGAATACACCATGACCAGTCCATAGGCGAGCAGGGCGACGCCAACCAGAAGGAGTCCAACGTCGACCTCGCGCGTATCGGTCGTACCGCGCCCGGTTCGGGCTCCGCCAATCGCCGTCATCAGTCCGGGCAAGGACAAGCGATTCAGCATGGCTGACCCCTGTGCAACGCCACTTGCTGAACAGCGGCGACAAAGGTTTCGCTGCGGTGCAGGTAATTGCGGAACATATCGAAGCTCGCGCAGGCGGGCGAGAGCAGCACGACATCCCCCGTGCGAGCCCGCTCCGACGCCGTTTGAACCGCCTGTTCGAGGGTCGCACAATCAATCAGCTCGACACCAGTCTCTGCGAGTGCGGCACGCAAACGGTTCGCATCCTGACCAATCAGCAAGACCGCGCGAGCATGTCGAGCGACTGGCTGCGCAAGCGGCTCGAAGGACTG
>RFVZ01000442.1 GCA_009922405.1 Betaproteobacteria bacterium | reverse complement strand
AGCTTCTCCTTCGATTTGCTAGCAGCCCCCTCCCGGAGGTCGAACAGAAAAACAGGATGACCTGCTTGCGCTGCGACCTGGGCAATACCTGCGCCCATGATGCCCGCGCCAATGACCAAAACCGGTTCGTTCGTGAGGTTGATATTCATGCTTGTTCGGTCCAGGTCGGTGTGGATCAGAGTGGGGTTGGGATTCTTTCGGGGCTGGCCGAATCGAACCTTATTTTAGATCTTCCGGTCAAACATTCGCCGCCCTGACTAAGCCAACCACCGCCCCAACCAACATCAAGGCGCAGGGCAGCAGGCTGAGGATGAACCCGAGGCCACGGCTTGCCGGGTTGGTCATGTAGGCACGCCAGAAAATGAATCGCCCGATCAGGTACACAGCGCCCGCAAGGGCCGCGTTCGTCGGGGTCCAGTATTGGTTCGCCAGGTATAGCGCCGGCAGGAAGACGACTAACAGTTCGAGCGTGTTCATCTGAACCCGATACGCTCGCTCGAACATATCGTGGCCTGAGGTGGCGGGGGCTGGAACGCCATACTTGCCCCGGGCCCGGCCGACCAAAAAACCAAAAAATTGATACTGGAAGAGGGCCGCAATCGCGACGAGATCGACGTAGTTCATGGGTTTATGACCGGACAGGGTTTTTTGAAGAGACTCGCCAGTTTGGCGCAGTCTGAGATCTCATGAGATCTGGGCAGGCTAACTACGCCGAGTTGGGCCTGCGAAGGCGCTAGGGTTGATTTCCTTGTTTCAAAAATCAGATCACCCTGCCCAGCGTCATTGTCCAGATAATCGGTGAGGCCGAAGACTAGGGCGTTACGGTTCAGGACGGCAAAATCTTGCCGACCCCAGTTTGTTTCCATCAATCCGATCCGACACGAGCCAAACTGGAAGAACTGCGAATCTCCCAGGCTGATGTTGGCGACTCGATCGCCTGGTTGCGTGACGTGTGGCAGTTCAAACTCGCATGATTCGGCGCAGGCGGCTATGATGTTGCATGTAACACTTTGAGGAAACGTCATGACCGACGTCAACACCCGTGTGCAAAGACATCGCGACGCGCTGCGGAGAGCCGGACTTCGGCCCGTTCAAATTTGGGTACCCGATACTCGTCGTCCTGATTTTGAAGCCGAATGCCGTCGTCAGTCTCGTTTGGTTGCCTTGGCTGACCGGGGAGACCGAGACTTACACGATCTAATGGATGCGGCCTTGGTGGATATGGAGGGTTGGTCAGAGAAATGAGGGGCGACTTTGTCACTGTCGCGATGCAAGGTGACTTCGGTAAGCCCCGCCCAGCGCTGGTTATCCAGTCAGATCAGTTCGACGAGCACGCTAGCCTGACGGTGTTGCCTCTTACCAGCATGTTGGTTGAGGCCCCGCTTCTGCGCGTCACCGTTCAGCCAAGCCAGCGTAACGGTCTTCAGAGTGCGTCTCAGGTCATGATCGATAAAGCGCTGACCATCAAGAGAGATAAAGTGGGAGCGCCCTTCGGTCAGATCGAACCCGACAAACTCATCGAGGTGGAGCGCTGTCTCGCCGTTTTCCTCGGCATCGCAAAATAGCGAATGGGCGTGCTTGATGAAGCCGCGCCTGCCTACTCAGCAGGGACATTCCATTTCGGTGGGCGCTTATTCAAAAACGCATCAAAGCCTTCGCGGGCCTCATCGGTCCCACGCACTCGGGCAATTGTCTGTGCGGTGAG
>RFVZ01000441.1 GCA_009922405.1 Betaproteobacteria bacterium | reverse complement strand
GTACCCGCGCCCGCCATGGGAAGCGATGCAAAAAGGAGAGGTCGATGAGCTCGAGGTAAACCTCGTGCAGCCCCAGTCGATTGGCGATCGGGACGTAGATGTCGAGGGTTTCGCTGGCAATCCGCAGGCGCCGTTCGGCACTCACGGTGCCCAGCGTTCGCATGTTGTGGAGGCGGTCGGCAAGCTTGATCAGAATGACCCGGACGTCGCGCGCCATGGCCAGCAACATCTTGCGAAAGCTTTCAGCTTGAGCATGCTCGCGGCTGGCGAATTCAAGTCGGTCGAGCTTGCTCAGACCGTCGACGAGGTCGGCGACCTGTGGGCCGAATTGTTCGAATAACTGCTGCTTGCCGACATCACTATCCTCCATGACATCGTGCAGGAGGGCGGCCATCAGTGCGTCGGCGTCGAGCTTCCAGCCCGCACAGATTTGCGCTACCGCGATCGGGTGCGAGATATAGGGCTCACCGCTATTTCGGAACTGGCCCAGGTGGGCGGAGTCCGAGAGTCGATACGCATCGCGGATGCGACGCAGGTCCGTTTCGCCGAGGTACTGCTGAGCGAGGGCGGTCAGGGGCGCGAGCGTCGCCACGCCGCTCGGGTCAGCGGGGGCCGCAAGTGCGGGCTTAGGAGGAACTTGGTTCGAGGTCTTTTTTCTGACGAAGTCAAGGGCGGTAGACGCATTGACCGCTTCGGTAACAGGCTTCGTCAGGCGGGTGATTTCCCGCAAACGTGCCCGCAGACGCCCCAGTGGGGTGAGTTCCTGATGGTTCGCCGGGATGTCCATCGGAGGCGCCAGGTCGCAGGTCGTTATTTAGAAGAGGTCGGTATTGGTTTCGAAACCGATTGCGTTATTTGAGGATACGTCAGACGCCGGCGTTTGGCGAAGTACTTGGCCGAATTGCAGCGATCAGGTGGGCACGCGACGCAGCATTTCAACGCCAACCTTGCCCGCCGCGATTTCACGCAGCGCGGTCACGGTGGGCTTGTCTTTGGACTCAACACGTGCGGTGTGTCCTTGTGCCAGCATGCGAGCGCGGTAAGTCGCGCTGAGCGTGAGCTCAAAACGGTTTGGAATGCGCTTGAGGCAATCTTCGACGGTGATACGAGCCATGATGAGTTGTCCTGGTTCTGATGAAACGTGTGAGCTAGGCTGGATCGAACGCTGCGCCGACGATACCCAAGTCACCAAAAAGGGCCGGTTCAGCCGCGAGTTGCCGATCAAATCGAAGTCTCGCGACATCGGCAATCGCGATCAGTTCGGCTGCCGCAACGTTAAAGTCTTGATTGATAATAACATATTGGAATCGATAGGCTTGTTCCAGTTCAGTTCGGGCCGCTGCAAGCCTTCGTTCAATGACTTCAACGGCATCTTGTCCGCGCCCAATCAGGCGCTCGCGCAGGGCGCTCATGGATGGCGGCAGGATGTAGATGCCGATCGCACTGCCAAAGTCTGTCATGACCTGTGCAGCACCCTGCCAGTCGATTTCGAGAACGATGTCGTCGCCTGCGTTCATTTGGGCTTCAATCCATTCTCGCGAAGTGCCGTACAGATTGCCGTGCACAACGGCCCATTCGAGGAGTTGGCCGGCGTCGCGAAGCGCCTCGAAGCGTGCGTGGTCAACGAAAAAATAATCGACGCCGTCGCGTTCGCCTGGGCGTGGTGGGCGTGTCGTGAAGGACACCGATAGCCGCACCTTGGGGCGCGCC
>RFVZ01000045.1 GCA_009922405.1 Betaproteobacteria bacterium | reverse complement strand
CGTTCATCGCCCGCTCGGTCGGCATCAAATCATCATTGAGCCAGGTCCCATAGTCTTGGTGCCATTGCCAGACATCGCCCTCGAAGGCCATCTTTCCGTTGATCTTGAACTGGTGCATGTAGAGCGCCTCGCCCAGCAGATCTTCGACCGGTTTTACCATCCGCGGATGCCGCGCGAGCCGCGCGAACGGCTCGCTGTAGAGGTGCGCCGCAAAGTTGGTGCGCACTGCATCCTTGCCTTTCTCGCGCACGTTGTAAGCCTCACGTCGCGCGTAGAGCTCAGGCACGGCTGCGGTCAAAACCCGGGTTTCTTCCGCGCTGAACTGCCCAGGGAAAAACAAGTAACCCTCGCGGTCAAATTGTTCGAGCTGCGTTTTTGTGAGATGCATGAGGTGACTCCTCTAACGATCGAGATTGAATTAAGACGCCATCGCACTGACGGTGCCGAGGGGGCTGACGCCAAACAATTTGAGATGCAAGTAGGCGACGAAACCAAACCAGAGTCCGGCGCCGATCGCGATCGTCATGACCGTTGCCAACAGTGTTACTGGCTTTGTTTCGACCAACTTGGTTTCGACCGACGGAGGCGCGGCTGCGCGGTCGCGCTGGCGGGCAGCCCGGAAGTCCAGCACCGCCCAAACTAGAAAGCCACCAAACAACAGCACATCGGCCGCCATTCCGTTGGCAATCAAGTGTGCGACCGACCAGACTTTGACGCTAACAACCATAGGGTGATGGAGGCGCGCCTTGATGTGGTTGCCGGGGAAGTAGGTGGCGACCAGGAAAATCATCGCAAACAGCATCAGCAAGACTGCGATGTGGCGTGTCGCCACGGGCGGAACCCACAGCACCTGGGGGGTCAATCGGGCGAGCCCGTAGCCGTGGATGATGAGCACGAAACCCACCAGCGAAGCGATGGATACCAGGCCCTTGAACTTCTTCTCGCCGAGGTTTGAGAGCATCCTGGCGCGCCATTCAGGCGCGAAAACGCGCAGGGAGTGCACGCCTAGAAACAGGACGAGCCCGAGCAGTAGTTCAATCACCGTGAACCCCTTTGGCGAGCTCAGCGCGCAACTGCGCACCGATATCAGGTCGGTCAATAAAGGCGTCGGTCGGCGCATGGGGCGCCAGAATGTCGTTCATCCGGGTGCGCACCGATTGGAGGGCCTGAGGGTGGCTGTAGATGTAGAAGCGTTTGTCCTGCAGCGCATCGAAGACCTGCGCAACCACTTCGGCGGCGCTCACCTTGCCCCGCGCAACGGCCTTTTGGCCCATTGCCCGGCTGATGATCTGACTCTGGGTCAACGTGTTATTGGTCAAGTGACTCGGCCGATTGCGGTCACTCTGGCTGATTCCGGTAGGCACGAAAAAGGGGCACAGCACCGCGCAATGAACCTGATCGGTGACGAGCGCAAGATCTTGATGCAGCGTCTCGGTTAGGGTCACCACCGCATGTTTGCTGACGTTGTAGATGCCGGAATTCGGCATGCTGACCAGGCCCGCCATCGATGCCGTGTTCACTAAATGGCCATGCCAGGCGGAATCCTTGCGGGCCGCCTCAAGCATCAGGGGTGTAAAACTTCGAATGCCGTGCACGACGCCCATCAGGTTGACCCCGAGGACCCATTGCCAGTCTGCCAGGGAGTTTTCCCAGACGAGCCCGCCGGACGCAACACCGGCATTGTTGAAAACGATCTGGGGCACGCCATAGGCCCGCAATGTCGCCTGTGCGAGCGCGTCGACCGACTCGGAATTGGCGACGTCGGTGACGACGGCCAATACATCACCCCCTTGTGCTTTGAGCTCTGCAGCCGCTGCGTGCAATGGGGCTTCCTGGACATCGGCCATGACGACCCGCATGCCATGCCTTAGAGCAAGTCGGGCGGCCTCGAGCCCAAACCCAGAGGCGGCGCCGGTGAGGACGGCGATCCCCCCGGCATAGGGGTGCGAGGTTGAATTTGCGGTCGTCACAGCGTGGGCCTTAAATGAGTTTGACGAGTTGTTTGCCGAAATTGCGGCCATTTAAAAGGCCGATAAATGCCTCTGGCGCATGGGTGATCCCATCGGCTACGGTCTCACGGTATTTGATGCGTCCGGTGGCGACGCCTTCGCCAAGTTCATGCAGGGCTTGCGGCCAAACTTCCATATGCTCGCTGACAATAAAGCCCTCGATTCGCAGTCGCTCGGTCAGGATCAAGCGGGGGTTGGTCATCGGGATCGGTTCGCCGTTATAGCCCGAGATCATGCCGCACACCGCCACGCGGCCGAATGCATTCATGCGCGAGAGCACCGCGTCCATCACGCGCCCACCCACGTTCTCGAACAGGCAATCGACCCCGTCCGGTGTCGCCGCCTTGAGCTCCCGATAGAGCCCTGCCGCATCCGCATGGGCCTTGTAATCAATACAGGCATCAAAACCAAGTTCATTCACGACATAGGCGCACTTCTCTGGGCCACCAGCGATGCCGACCGCGCGTGCGCCATGGTGCTTGGCGAGTTGGCCGACCGTACTGCCAACTGCGCCGCTTGCAGCCGTGACCACGACGGTCTGGCCGGGCTTGGGTTCGCAGATTTTCAAAAGACCATACCAGGCCGTGACACCAGGCATTCCGACCGTTCCAAGGTATGCCGAGAGCGGAACATGCTGGGTATCAACTTTCCGAACGGCCCCGGGTTGGTTCGCATCGACTACGCTGAACTGCTGCCATCCGCCCATGCCGACGACTGAATCGCCGACGGCGTACTTTGCGTGGCGGGTTGCGACGATCTCGCCGACCGTTCCACCGATCATGACGGCATTGATTGCCTGCGGCGCAGCGTAATTCTTGCCATCATTCATGCGGCCGCGCATGTAGGGGTCAAGGCTGAGGTAATGATGGCGGACCAGAACCTGACCGTCGGTGAGTTCTGGGATGGGTTCTTCGCGCAGCGCGAAATTGTCCGGCGTGACGGCGCCGGTTGGACGGCTGGCAAGGACGATCTGGGTGTTCAGATGGGCAGAGGTAAGGCTCACAGAAAAGTCTCCGAATTTTTTAGACGTAACAAGAAACGTTCACAACGGGCCAATTGTTCCAGACTTACGAATTCATCGGCCTGATGTGCTTGGGAAATGTCCCCGGGTCCGCACACCACGGTGTCGATCCCAGCGCGTTGAAAAAGACCTGCCTCGGTGCCAAACGCGACCACGGTTGTCGCCTCAGTCTCGGCCAGGTACTGGGCAAGACGGACGGCCGCACGGTCAGGGGTGGTTAGGAACGACGGGCAGGATGCGAAGTTCTCAAAGCTAAAGCCAGCGGTGGGCTCAATGGATTTCATCGCCGGTTCGAGTTCGGCTGCCCGCTCGAAAACCTGCCGCTGCATCGCCACATCATCGGTCCCGGGAAGATTCCGAAATTCATAGTGAATTCGGCAGTCCTCAGGCACTACGTTGTCCGCAATGCCGCCTGCAATGACCGCCACCGCTGCCGTGCTGTGGGGTACGTCGTAATCCCGATTAAATGGCCCTTCGGCCCGCCAGCGATCCGCCATGTCCGCAATGTGCGCGACAAGACGGGCACCGGCCTCAATTGCGTTGACGGCGAATGGAGTTTGGGCCGAGTGTGCAGCCTTCCCGCGCACACAACATCGCCAGCGCTGGATGCCTTTGTGGGCAATCGCTGGAATCATCCGGGTGGGTTCTCCCACCACACACAATCGGGGCTCCAGGTTTTCATCCCGGAGGTCAGCGATCAGCCCCTGGACGCCCACGCAACCGATTTCTTCGTCGTACGAAAATGCATAATGAACGGCGAACGGCAGATCGGCGTCCAGGAAGTGGCTCGCATGTGCCACCGACAGGCCAATGAATCCTTTCATGTCGGCGCTGCCACGGCCATAGAGTCGGCCGTCCCGGATCACCGGGTCGAGCGGATCGGTGCTCCAGGCTTGCCCATCCCAAGGCACCGTATCGGTATGGCCTGACAGAATGATGCCGTTGGGTTTGCCCTCGCCCAGCGTTGCAAATATATTGGCCTTGCGCCGGTCCGCATCCCAGGTCAAGCGCAGCGGAACCTTGAGCGCGCGCAAATGGTCGGCGACACACTCAATGAGTTCGAGGTTGGAATGGTGACTGACGGTGTTGATGCGCACGAGTCGTCGTGCCCATTCGAGACCGTCCGCGCTGGGGTCAATAGTCGGTTGCATAAGCGTCACTTTAGCGTCAATGGATAGCTACACGGGCGGCAGCAAGATCCCATGCCGCACAACCGACGGTTTTGAACACGCGCGGACGGGTCGGCGGTGCTGCTTGCGGCAGGATTTCGGCCAGCGCTCTGACGACTTTCCAGTCAATGTTGGCTTGAATCAGATCGCCCGCTTCGTGTGGAGCGCCACCTGGGTCGTCAACAAAGATTTCGCTGGCATGAATGATTTCGGATGACAACTCGGCGGCTTCGGGGCGAAATGCGCCGACCGCAATGAGCAGGCACCCCAGGCGGGCCGCCTGCTCGTAGACGGGGGTCTGGCTGGTCGTGCAGGTGATCACAACGTCCCATGGTTGATCAAGGCCCGGCGGGAGCCAGGAGAGATGCAAGTGAGACTGCTGACGCTGAAAGTGGTCTTCGTCGCTTCTGGTGCGACCCCGAATGCCGATCTGAATTCCAGGGTAGAGTACCGAGAGCGCTTCGACATGCCCTCGTGCCTGCGTGCCAGTCCCGATCACCAGCGCGCGGTTGATCGTGCGGGGGCCTAGGGCCCGTAGCCCTAACATTGACATCGCAGCGGTTCGCCGGCCCGTGACCGTTGCGCCATCCAGAATTAATCGCGTCACGCCACTTTGACCATCGAGGATTGCGAGGTGTCCGAGGATGGTCGGGAGGTTAAGCGCTTTATTCTCGGGTGCGACGGTAATCAGTTTGTGGGCGGCGAGGTCGTCGGCTACGACCGGCATGCTCAGCAACATGGCGCCACCTGACATGGGCACGGCCTGGCGCTCAGGGCAACGGATCTTGCCATCTGCAAGTTCGAGAACGGCGACCTGAAGTGCGTCGACCAGTTTGGGAAACGGCAGCCGTGCTTGTGTCTCGGCCACGTTCAGCCAGGGGGTTGCACCGGATCCGGATATTGTCGTTAGTTCCATCAGCGCATAAGCTCTCGAGTCACGCTTGGGGTCGGATCAGCCAAGGCTTTGAAAACTAGGTTCATGTTTGTTCATTCCCCAATCAAACGACATTGTCAATCATCAGTGTTTCTATGAGTGATCATTTCTCGCCGGGCCCCGCCACGCTGGCCACGCTGGATCGGATTCGAAGCAGCGCGGCCGGGCTGCGCTGCCCCGATGCGTTCTGGTCCTTGCGGGCCGTCGTCGAGCAAAGCCAGGTCTTCACGGTCCGCAGGGGCGTCGGTGAACCCCTCGCAGAGAGCGCCGATACTGGGGTCATGCTGACGGTGATTCAGGGCGGGGGGTTGGGATACGCGGCGACTGCCGACCTTTCGCCCGGGGGCTTACAGCGAGCGCTCGACGAGGCGCTCGCATGGGCGAAAACCTGTGCCCAGGCGCCTGTTTTTCCGTTCAAGCCGCCCTTGCCGGGCACCGATGAGGCTACGACAGCGGGGCGCTGGTCAGCTCCCAATATCGGGACGCCAATGCCGACCACGGCCGACTTGTTCGATCTGTTGCGCGCCGAGGATGCGGCCGCTGCCCTCGACGCACGGATTGTCGATCGCAGTGCTTCGGTCAATGTGACCCAGGCGACCCGCTTACGTTTGACTAGTCTCGGCGGCGAGCAGGTACAGCATCATCGCTGGGTGATCCCGTCTCTGGCGGTGACGGCCCATGTCGATGGCGTGACGCAGACCCGAAGTCTCGCTGGGAATTACAACGGGTTCTGCCGACAGGGCGGTTTTGAGGTCGTTCTGGAGTCCGGTTTGATCGGCGGGGGAGCCCGAATTGCCGACGAGGCGATCGCGCTGGCACAAGCACCGGAATGTCCAACCGGTACGCTGGATCTTCTTGCGATGCCAGATCAGATGATGCTGCAGATCCATGAGTCGATTGGTCATCCACTGGAACTCGACCGGATCTTGGGCGATGAGCGAAACTTTGCTGGCACCAGTTTCGTCACGCCTGACATGTTCGGGCGCTACGCCTATGGATCCGAGCAACTCACCATCACCTGTGATCCGACCATTGAGCATGAATTTGCTGCTTTTGGCTTTGATGATGAAGGGACCAGGGCTGAACGGGCGGTTCTGATCGAGCGTGGCTGTCTCTTAAGGCCAATTGGTGGGGCAATGTCGGCCGCTCGGGCCGCCGCTGAAGGGTATTCGCTGAAACCTGTTGCCTGCGCGCGGGCCTCGGCCTGGTGGCGTGCTGATTCGACACTCGAACAATTGATTGGTTCGATCGATGACGGGATCCTCGTGCGCACCAATTTGAGCTGGTCGATCGATGATTCGCGCGATAAGTTTCAGTTCGGCTGCGAATGGGCTGAGCGGATCCGTCACGGGCAACGGGTCGGGGTCGTGCGCAATCCGAACTACCGGGGCCGCTCTGCAAGCTTCTGGCGCTCACTCGATCAGGTCGGCAACGCCCAAACCGTTCAGGTCATGGGAACGCCATATTGTGGCAAGGGCGAACCGGGTCAGGTCATCCGGGTCGGCCATGCGTCGCCGCCCTGTTTGTTTCGCGGTGTAGAAGTCTTTGGTGGAGGACATTGAGATGGACATGCCCAAGAATCGATTTAAGCGAGCCCTGGCTTCGGGTCAGACTCAGATTGGTATCTGGAACAGTCTGGCGAGTGCCTATGCCACGGAAGTTGTGGCGGGATGTGGTCTGGACTGGATGCTGCTCGACACTGAGCATGCGCCGAGCGATGTCCCAACCGTTCTTGCGCAATTGCAGGCTGCGGCTCCCTATCCGATCGACTGTGTCGTCCGTCCGGCCTGGAACGATCATGTCCTGATCAAGCGCTACCTCGATATTGGCGTGCAGTCACTCCTGATCCCGTTTGTTCAGAACGCTGAGGAGGCGCGCGCAGCGGTCAAGGCCTGTCGCTATCCGCCTCACGGCATTCGAGGTGTCACGGGAGGTGCGCGACACAACCGGTTCGGTCGTGTGCCTGATTATTTTGAGCGCGTCCATGATGAGCTCTGCATCCTCGTTCAAGCCGAAACCTTAGCGGCGTTAGAACACCTGGATGAGATTCTCGCCGTGGACGGTGTGGATGGTGTTTTCGTCGGGCCGGCCGATCTGTCAGCCGATATGGGTTTCGCAGGGACCGTGAATCGGCCCGAAGTGCGGGTGCGGATTGAAGCCGCTATTCGTCAGATTCGTGGCTCTGGGAAAGCTGCTGGTTTTCTTTGGACGAATCTGGATGATTGCCAGCATTGGATCGACATTGGGACCAGTTTTCTGGCGGTGGCCTCCGACCTGGGCATTCTCGCTCGTGCCAGTGATGGCCTGACCAAGCGCTTTAAATCCTGAGACCACTCCCGGATACACGGCAATGCAGCAGGATCGTTTTGAGCAACAATTTGAGTCACTCTCTCAGGGCATGCCCGCGCTTGCCGGGCATGGCGCTCAGTGGTCACTCGAGTTTCGCGCTGAAGCCTCTGACTTTGTTCGACTCAATCACGGTGCAATCCGTCAGCCAGGACATGTCGACCGGGCTCTCGTGACGATTCGACTGTTGGAGGGCCAGCGTCATGCTTCAAAGGTGGTCGCCCTGAGTGGAGAAGAGGCCGAAGATCAGATCCGAGTGTCTCAGGCGGTGGCCGGGCTGCGCAGCGGTCTACCGTCACTTCCGCAAGATCCGCTATGCCAGATTGAGACTGCCCCGTCCCGCAGCAGGCGCGTTGAGCGCATGGCTAGTTCGGATGGCACTCAAGGCCATACGGATGATTCACGCCCGGGCGATGGCGCGCGCGCGATCATCGAACAAGTGGTCAGTCAGACGCGGGGTCTCGACTTCGTAGGGATCCTCGCGGCCGGCCCCCGTGCGCGAGGCTTGGCCAACTCGCATGGGGTCCACCATTGGCACGAAGTGGATGGGTACTCGTTCGATTTCAGTTTGCATCACGACCAGGGCGAACTTCGCGGCCGCGCAGCGAAAGCGTCCATGCATGGGCGTACGTGGCAGGCCGATGCATTCGCTCAGCGACTCGAGGGCTTGCGTCGAGACCATGCGCTATTGGCAAGATCAGCCTGTGCCGCGCCGACCGGGAACGTCCGCGCTTTTCTGATGCCTGCGGCGGTTGAAGGCCTGCTGGGGCTCATGTCATGGGGTGGATTTTCGGCGAGCGACCGGATGGCGCGGCGAAGTCCTTTGCAGCGGTTGGTCGATGGAGAGGTCAGTCTTTCGGATCAGATCTCGATTTGGGACGACGTTCGGGCAAGTGACGCGTCCGGCTTTAACGCGGAGGGATTTCGCCGGGTGGCTCCGTTGTCGTTGATTGAGCGGGGACGAAACGTTGGCGCTTGTTGCAACCCCCGTACTTCAATCGAGTACGGGGTTGAGCATACCGGTGCTGACGGCGAACAGCCGGAAGCCTTGATGATGGCTGCGGGCGAAATCGAAACTCAAGAGGCGATGCGTGCGTTGGGCACTGGCCTGTTTGTGAACCGACTCTGGTATCTGAACTGGTCGGATCGTCAGTCCGCTCGGGCGACCGGCATGACCCGGTTCGCGACCTGGTGGGTTGAGAATGGCGAGGCGGTCGGGCCGGTTGATCCCATGCGCTTTGATGACTCGATTTACCGCACGTTTGGTGACGGCCTGGAGGGCCTGACCAACGGCCGCGACATGATCGGCGACGATTCGACTTACGATGAGCGGTCTCTCAGAACCGCCCTGGTGCCTGGCGCCTTGCTCTCGAGTTGGCGTCTGGTGAGCTAGCGTTCGTTACTGCGCCTGAAATCCACTCGCCCGGATGATGCGTGCCCAAGTCTGGGTATACGCCTGTTCGCGAGCACCCAGTTGTTCGGGTGTCATGTATTCAACGGTGACCCCCATGGCTGCCATGCGTTCACGTACTTCAGGCAACACCAGCACTTTCGAAATCGCGTCGGCCATTCTGTCGATCGTCGCTTTGGGCGTTCCCGCTTTGGCGAACAGGCCGTAGTAAGGGACGTCCTCGAAGCCCGCGAGACCGAGTTCCGCAAAAGTCGGTACATCAGGTAGAACGGCCTGGC
Source organism: Betaproteobacteria bacterium (assembly GCA_009922405.1). GTDB lineage: Bacteria > Pseudomonadota > Gammaproteobacteria > Burkholderiales > Burkholderiaceae_E > RFPW01. Next base: position 4,871 of record RFVZ01000045.1, on the reverse strand, counting down.
GACGGTTGCCCAGGACGGCAACCACGCGCAGCTTGCCGGCCTTGTGGTTTTCAATGAAGTCGGGCACCGACGCGACCCCTGCACCAATCTGGTTACCCAGCATGTCGCCGATCAACGGGGCACTTCCTCGATAGGGAGCCGATTGAAGATCGAGCGCGTACTTCTGGCCGATGAGTTTGACCAGGAACTCGGGGACGGAGGCCGGTGCTGGCACGCCTACGGTTCCTTTGCTGGCGCCCTGGGCGCGAACCCATGCGACGTATTCGTTCACCGATTTGGCCGGTGTGCCGCCCGATACCGCGAGTGCATTCACGAAGCTTGCGAAGCCAGCGACCGGGACAAAATCCTGAGCGGGATCAAAGCCTGGGTTCTTGACCACTTGTGGCAGGATCGAAATCGTATGGTCGTGCGACAAAAAGAGAAGCGACCCGTCCGTTGGACCGGCCTTCAGGCCTTGAGCCGCGATCTGGCCACCTGCGCCCGCGCGGTTTTCAACGATGACCGTTGTCCCCAATTGATCTTTCAATTTTTCAGCCAGCGTTCGTGCCAGCACGTCGGTCCCGCCGCCAGGGGGGAATCCAACCAGAATCTTGATCGGTCCCGCCGGCATTGGCGCTTGCGCCATTGCGCCGTGGATGTCAAAGCCTAGAATCAGCAGGCTGGCCATGCCAAAACGCAGGCAGGCCGAAAGCTTCGATCCAATATTTTTAATCATGACAAAAAGCTCCTCATCGCAACCGATTAGCACCCATTGAGGGCGCGCATACTGCGATCTTAAAGGGAGAACCCATTTGGCGCTGAAAGCCACCATTTACAAAGCGCAGTTGCAAATTTCGGATCTGGACCGTCAGGTATACGGCGAACACGCGCTGACCTTGGCCTTGCACCCATCCGAGACGGAAGAACGACTTCTGATCCGCCTGCTGGCGTTTGCGCTCAAGGTCCCCGCTGATACGGATTCAGGCGCGTTGCAATTTGCAAGAGGTCTCTCGGACACCGACGAACCGGATCTTTGGCAACACGATCTGTCCGGGCAATTGATTCAGTGGATTGAAGTCGGTCAGCCCGATGAACGCCGACTAGCCAGGGCCTGCGGGCGCGCGGAGCGAGTGTCGATCTACGTTTACGGCAGTGCCGCTGCAATCTGGTGGGCAGGGATCCGCAACAAGGTGACGCGACTGAGCAACCTCGAGGTCTGGCAGATCGAGTCTGAGCAGAGCCTTGCCCTCGCTGCGCTGGCGCAGCGGGCCATGCAATGGCAGCTGACCGTCCAGGACGGGACCATTTGGGTGAGCGGGGGGCAGTCGGGCGTCGATTCGTCAGTGGATGCGTCGGTTGAGCTGACGCCCATTCGATTGAATGGTTGAATGAAACTTGAATACAAATGGTTGAACCTATGCTGCGCCTTTTTCTTTCGGTCTGTTTCGCCATGATGGGAACTGGAACTGCTTACGCGCTTGAAGCGAATAAGGCTCAAGACGATCCCTACCTTTGGCTCGAAGATGTCGGCGCCGAGCGTTCACTCGGCTGGGTTCGGGAGCGCAACGCGATTGCCCGCGCACAGCTCGAGGCTTGGCCGGATTTCGCGTCAACTCGAAACCGTTTACGGGAGATTCTGGATTCTCAGGACCGGATCCCGCAGGTCGTTCGCCGCGGGGCGTTTCTGTACAACTTTTGGCAGGATGGATTGCGGCCTCGCGGCATTTGGCGGCGTGCGTCGATGGCCGAATTCTCCAAGGCGCAGCCCGCATGGGAAGTCCTGCTCGACCTTGATGCGCTGGCCAAGCAGGAGCAGGAAAACTGGGTCTGGGGTGGTTCGACTTGTCTCGGCGGCCCCGAGGACCGGTGCCTGATCAAACTTTCCCGTGGTGGGGCCGATGCCAAAGTCACCCGCGAGTTCGATCTGGCCAGTAAGGCATTTGTGGTCGATGGATTCAACCTGCCCGAAGCCAAGTCGAGCGTTGAATGGATCGATCGCGACAACGTGTATGTCGGCACGGATTTTGGTCCGGGTTCGATGACGAGCTCCGGCTACCCCCGAGTCATCAAGCGGTGGCGGCGGGGAGAAGCGTTGGCTGCTGCGAAAACCGTTTTCGAGGGCCTCTCGACCGACGTGTCGGCCTGGGTCTCGGTGGATCGAACACCAGGCTTTGCGCAAACCCTTATTGGCCGTTCGCCGGATTTCTGGACAACCGAAGTGTCGCTATTAACGGACGGCGAGGGGGGTGAACGCGGCAAATTGCGACCCGTCGTCAAACCCGCTGATGCGCAGTTGAGTTTTTGGTACGACCAAGTCTTGCTTACGCTTCGCAGCGACTGGGTTCAGGGCGGACAGACCTGGCCAGCGGGTTCTTTGATTGTGGCGAATGCAGGGCTCCGATCGGTCGGTGCTGCGCAGGCCTTGGATCTGACGCAGCTTCAATTTTCCGCGCTCTTTACGCCGAGTCCGTCCCGTTCGCTACGAGGTTATGCAACGACCCGCAGTCGGGTGTTGATCAGTGTTCTGGATCATGTCGCCGGCCGCCTTGACGAACTGAAGCTGGCAGCAGATGGCACCTGGAGTCGACGCCCAGTAGATGCCCCCTTCCCGGGCGCACTCAGTGTTAATGCCTTGCACGACAGCTTGATTGAGGATGATCCATTGGCCGAGCAGTACTTGCTGAGCTACGCGGATTTTCTAACGCCTGACTCGTTGTTTCAGGCTCAGACGGGGTCGAATCAGCGTCAGCTGCTGAAGTCGAGGCCCGCGTTTTTTAATGCCAACGGGATGCGTGCGGAGCAGCATTTCGCGACTTCGAAAGACGGCACGAAGGTACCTTATTTTGTGGTCTGGCCGAAGGGCGGGGTCGCCAACGGGGCGAACCCCACACTTCTTTACGGTTATGGCGGATTTCGCCAAAGCCTGCAGCCCTGGTACTCAGCCGCCTATGGCAATGCCTGGGTCGGCCGTGGTGGGGTGCTCGTCATTGCAAACATTCGGGGTGGTGGTGAGTACGGCCCGTCCTGGCATCAGGCCGCGATTAAGTCAAAAAAACAGAACAGTTATGACGACTTTGTCGCCGTAGCAGAGGATCTCGTGGCTCGGCGAATCACTAGCCCGCAGCAGTTAGGGATTGCCGGCGGTAGCAATGGCGGTTTGCTGGTCGGTGCGGTCATGGTGCAGCGCCCCGATTTATTTGGGGCCGTTGTATGTCAGGTGCCGCTGCTGGATATGAAGCGATATCACAAGCTCCTGGCGGGGGCCAGCTGGATGGCTGAGTACGGCGACCCTGACAAACCTGAGGACTGGTCGTTCATCTCAAAATTTAGTCCTTATCAAAATGTCCGACGAGATCGCCACCAGCCCCCGGTACTGTTTACGACGAGTACCCGCGATGATCGCGTGCATCCGGGACACGCCCGCAAAATGGCCGCCCGTATGATCGAGCAGGGCCATGAGGTGGTTTATTACGAAAACATCGAGGGTGGCCACGGCGGGGCGGCCAATAACGCCCAGCGGGCCGACATGCAAACCCTCGAGTTTGCGTTCTTGTGGCAACAATTGACACGGCCCAAGGCGACTCCATAGCCGGCTGATCTCAAACCGAATACACTCGGTTGCATATAATGGCATTCAACGTGCCAATACCCGGGCATGTAATCCCGGAGCAAGCAACCGAGAGTCAACCGATGCCCGAACACAGCGCTGCGATCCAGGTTCGCCTCCATGCCTATCCCCGTGGCCCTGTTGGCCCGGATACCTGGCGTTTGACCCATGATGCGCCGGGGTTCCCGGCCGCCGGTCAGGTTCTGCTCAAGATGCAGTGGCTCTCGGTCGACCCCGGCATGCGTGGCTGGATCACCCCGAAACGCAGCTACATGCCTCCGGTACAACCTGGCGAGGTGATGCGCGCGTTCGGTGTTGGTGAGGTCATCGAATCTGCGACCGAGGGTTTTAAGCCGGGAGATGTGGTGACCGGCTTCACCGGCGTGCAGACCCTTGGATGCGTGGACACCACGATGCTTAGGAAGATTGACTTGCGCTGGGCCTCGGCCCGTCACTACCTCAGCGGGCTGGGGATGACCGGTTACACGGCGTACTTTGGCCTGCTGGATATCGGTAAACCGGTGGCCGGGCAAACCGTGGTGGTATCGGCAGCTGCCGGCGCTGTCGGTTCGATCGTTTGTCAGATCGCCAAATTGAAGGGCTGCCGCGTGATCGGCATCGCTGGCGGTGCTAAGAAATGCGCCTATTTGAGGGATGCGCTCGGACTGGATTCGGTGATCGACTATAAAAATACGGATTTAACCGAGGCCTTGAAGGAATCGACGCCATCCGGAATCGATCTTTACTTTGATAACGTCGGGGGCGAGATACTGGATGCGGTTCTGATGCGAATCAACCGCCATGCCCGAATCGTTGTGTGCGGCGGGATTTCCCAGTATTCCGATCTGGAACAGGCGCGAGGCCCGGCCAACTACCTTCAACTCGTTGCCCAGAGTGGCACGATGCAGGGATTTACCATGCGCGATTACATGGCCCGGGTGCCGGAAGCATTCATGCAACTTGCGGACTGGCATGCGAAGGGCCAGATCCAGTTTCGCGAGCATGTTCTGGATGGAATTGAATCCTTTCCCGCTGCCTATGATCTGGTTTTTGCCGGCGGGAACCACGGCAAAACTCTGATCTGCCTCGAGCCGCAAGGGGGCGCTGAGCAATGATTGATCAAGCGCTTGGAATCCTCCCCGGGGCTTGGTGGGCCTGGCCTGTTGCACTATTCGCGTACCTGGTTTTTCGACTCTGGTACGACAACTGGGGCGGGCCGCTGAAGCCAGCCGAGATCGACGCATTCCTCGCGCAAATGGACCGGTCACCCACCGCTGGGTACACG
>RFVZ01000440.1 GCA_009922405.1 Betaproteobacteria bacterium | reverse complement strand
CAAGGTGTACAAGGCGTACAGGGTGTACAAGGTGTACAGGGTGTACAGGGTGTCCAAGGTGTACAGGGTGTACAGGGCGTACAGGGCTTACAAGGCGTCCAAGGTGTACAAGGTGTACAGGGTGTACAAGGCATTCAAGGTGTCCAAGGTGTACAAGGTGTACAGGGTGTACAAGGTGTACAAGGTGTACAAGGCGTTCAAGGCGTTCAAGGCGTACAGGGTGTACAGGGTGTACAGGGTGTACAAGGTGTACAAGGTGTACAAGGTATTCAAGGTCTTGGATTTATTTGGCGTGGATTATGGAATTCTTCTACCAATTATTCATTTAATGATGTAGTCTATTATGATGGCAATAGTTGGGTGTCTAGATATTATGATTTAGCAACTGGAGATTCACTCAATAATATTAATCATAGACCAAGTGATAGCGAGCCTACATATTGGGAACGTCAAACAGCACAAGGTATTCAAGGCTTACAAGGTGTCCAAGGCTTACAAGGTGTCCAAGGTGTACAGGGTGTACAAGGTGTACAGGGTGTACAGGGCGTTCAAGGTGTACAGGGCGTTCAAGGTGTACAGGGTGTACAGGGTATTCAAGGACTTGGATTTGTATGGCGTGGCCAATGGAATGAGTCAACTACTTATGATTATAATGATGTAGTTTATTATGATGGTAATAGTTGGGTATCCACATATATGGATATTGGTCTTGGATATGGATCACAAACAGGAAATCGTCCATCTGATGTAAGTTCTTATTGGGAGAGAATGACAGCCCAAGGTATCCAAGGTATTCAGGGTGTACAGGGTATTCAGGGTGTACAGGGTATTCAGGGTGTACAGGGCGTACAGGGCGTACAAGGTATTCAGGGTGTACAAGGTATTCAGGGCGTGCAAGGTGTCCAAGGTGTACAGGGCGTACAGGGTGTCCAAGGCGTACAAGGCGTACAAGGTGTACAGGGTGTACAAGGTGTTCAAGGTGTACAGGGTATACAAGGCGGGCAAGGTATTCAAGGTGTACAAGGTGTACAAGGTGTACAAGGTGTACAAGGTGTACAAGGTGTACAAGGCGTACAAGGCGTACAAGGCGTACAAGGTGTCCAAGGTGTACAAGGTGTACAGGGTGTACAGGGTATTCAAGGTGGTCAAGGCATTCAAGGTGTCCAAGGCTTACAAGGCGTACAGGGTGTACAGGGTGTACAGGGTGTACAGGGTGTCCAAGGCGTACAAGGTATTCAAGGTGTTGGATTTAGATGGTTAGGGCCTTGGAATTCCACAACTAATTATGGAATAAATCAAGCTGTATATTATAATGGTGCTAGCTTTGTTAGCATACAAGATTTTAACATTGGAAATCATTGGAGTTTGGTGGGATTACGTAGCACAACAAGGTGTACAAGGTGTGCAAGGTGTGCAAGGTGTGCAAGGTGTGCAAGGCGTACAAGGCATACAAGGTCTCCAAGGCATACAGGGTCTCCAAGGCATACAGGGTGTACAAGGTATTCAAGGCGGTCAAGGTATTCAGGGTGTACAAGGTATTCAAGGTGTACAAGGTGTACAGGGTGTACAGGGTATCCAAGGCGGTCAAGGTATCCAAGGTATCCAAGGTATCCAAGGTGTACAGGGCATACAAGGTATCCAAGGTATCCAAGGTGGACAAGGTATTCAGGGTGTACAGGGCTTACAAGGTGTCCAAGGTGTTCAAGGTGTCCAAGGTGTTCAAGGTGTCCA
>RFVZ01000439.1 GCA_009922405.1 Betaproteobacteria bacterium | reverse complement strand
AGTCGGAGTCGGAGTCGGAGTCGGAGTCGGAGTCGGAGTCGGAGTCGGAGTCGGAGTCGGAGTCGGAGTCGGAGTCGGAGTCGGAGTCGGAGTCGGAGTCGGCAGAGCTTGAGTGAGCGTTGGCGTTGGCGTTAACCTCAGCGATACCGATCGCGAACACGCTGCTTGTAAAGCTTCCCGGTGGGATGCCGAGGTAATGCAGGATCAAAATCGATACTCCTGGGACACTTAAACGACGCCAGCCGTTGTCGACAAAAAGCGATGAGTTCTTCCGATAACGCAGAATTCGCTTCGAGTGGATCGACCAACTGCACGACCGCTTTGACCGACTCACCGAGGTCCTCATCGGGGACTCCGACCACGGCGACGTCAAGCACCTGCGGATGATCGATCAGTACGTTTTCAACTTCCTGCGGATAAATATTGATCCCGCCAGAAATGATCATGAACGCCTTGCGATCAACCAGATACAGGTAGCCCTCAGGATCGAGATATCCAATATCTCCTAGGGTTGACCATCCGAGGGTGTTTCGGCTTTGTGCGGTTTTTTCAGGGTCCTTGTGGTACGAGAACTCAGGCCCGTCGGAGAAGTAGACCAATCCGGTAGCCCCCGCGGGCAACTCATCGCCCTGTTCATCACAAATGTGCAGACGCCCTTGCTGCGCCCGACCGACCGATCCTGGATGCCTCAACCATTCATCGGGTGTGATGGCACAGAACCCATTGTTTTCGGTTCCAGCATAGTACTCATGAATGATATTTCCCCACCAGGCGAGCATCCGGTGTTTCACTTCCACCGGGCAAGGTGCTGCAGCGTGTAACACCACACTCAGTGACGACAAATCAAATTGAAGGCGCTTCTCCTCGGGCAATTTCAGGAGACGCACAAACATGGTGGGCACCCACTGAGCATGGGTGATTTTGAATCTGTCGATCCAGGCCAGGGAACGTTCCGCATCGAAATGCTGCATGACATAAATCGTGCCGCCGAGCTTGACGACCGTCATGCAGTGCCTCAGCGGGGCTGCATGATAGAGAGGGGCCGGCGAAAGATACCTCGTGTGTTCATCGTACGAGAACAAGGGTTGCAAGAGGTCAACCAACATCGTTCGTTCGCCTGCCGATCGATGAATCAGAGGCCATTTCACCCCCTTCGGCCGACCGGTCGTGCCCGAGGAATACAACATGTCGAGGCCCTGCGAGGGATCCTCGATTGGGGCATCTAAAGCATTTGTAAGAGCGGCCTCCCAGTCTCCGAAACCTGGCAAGGGTTCCCCGACACAAAATTTCAACACCTGATCAGACAGCCTTTGTTGTAAACCGTCTTTCACGACATCGAGTCGGGAGTCCAGTAAAAACAGGCGGGCATCACAGTCCTGAAGTATGTGAACGATCTCGTCGAGTGTTAGCCGCGTATTGATCGTCGTGTAATAAACCCCAGCCCGATCCAGACCAAAGCAGGCCTTCAGGAAATCAAGCCCATTGGGCAACAACAGTGCCACATGGTCACCCCGCTGAATACCGAGCGCCCCCAAGACCCTGGCGACCCGATTTGCCCCGTGATCAAGTTGGGCGAAGCTGAGTTGTTCACCAGTCTCGCAGATCTGGACCGCCACCTTTTGGGGGTCTGGAGTAACGGGTTTGAGCGGAAACAGCATCAGTGGTCACGCCATGCGCAGAATTTGGATCAGTGTTGGATACAGATCTTCCCGAACTGGGCGCCGCTTTTGAGGTAATC
>RFVZ01000438.1 GCA_009922405.1 Betaproteobacteria bacterium | reverse complement strand
CGCTGCCCAAATTGGACCGGTAGGCGCGTTTGCGCAGGCCAAACGCCATCAGCCAAAGAATCAGTCCGAACCCCAGCGTGCCCAAGCCATAACCCAGCCAGGTGCCGCCGCCAGGTTTGATGGGAGGCGAGTCTGCAAGATAGAGTCCGATACAAACTGCACACAGTGCGCCGGCCCACTTGAGATATTTCGACTTGTTGAACGACAAAAAATGGTCTTGAGCCATGCTACAAAATATCCCAATTGCTAAGACTAAACACGCTCAGCGCAGGTCGGCACTTTAACGCCTAAGCACCTCATCGAAACAATAAGTTTCGCCGAGTCTTTCGGAGCCCTTGCAAAATTTTTGCCCCACCAGTCTAATCAGTAACAGACTCCAGGGGCAACCGAAACGCAGCTTTTCAACAACCAAATGCTGAGCGACAGTCACTTTGTAGTCGTTCTGCAATCTTGCTAAACGAATCACCCGGTCAAGCAAGCAAACATTGATTCAATGGAAGACGCGAGTTAACATTGTACGGCTAGAGGGAGCCCGTTTTGGGGATCCAGATTACACGCGATCATGCGTTGGATTGTAGTGATCCTGGGTGAGAGGAACTAATGATGAAAAAACCAATGGCCCCGCAATATGCACTGACAGCATGTCTTGCACTGGTCATTTCGTCAGGCAGTTTGGCTCAAACCGATCCGAAATCAGGGCAATTTGATTACACGTCCTGTTTTAATACTTCGGTCACATTTGAAAATGTCGGCGTTAATCGAAGCGCCACTCCCGGCGGCCTCTTTGATAACGACAACATTCGTTGTTTTGGCACCTGGACCTCGCTTGACGGCCAAAACGAAGGTCGCTGGACCTGTCAGGAGAGTGACCAGAGCGGCGCAACTCGTGTGATCTCCTACACTTCCGACGGCAAAACCCCACCAGTACGCACCCTCGTTTCGGCGACCGGGAAGTATCAGGGTATGACCGAGAGCGGCGTCACTTTGACGCCTGCAGCCCCACCATTGATCAGGGCTGAATCAGGTCAAGCCTGCAACCGCCAGACCGGTTCGTATTCACGGAAATAAGCCGAGGTCGCGCTCGAGCGTGGCACCGTGCCGACCCTTCTTTTCGCGCTCGTAATCTCGCTTGAACTGTCCCGTGTGCTCAGGTGTCCGCATTCAAGTCAACGAACAGCGCGTCAAGGCTTGCGGCCTTGGTGACTAGGCCCGATCTGGCGCCTTTCATGGCCTGGATCGTCGTGGCACTGGGAATCAAGGGCTCAAACGGTAGCGCCTTGTCGTGTGCCACCCTGGTCAGTAACAAGCGCACGGCATCAGACAAGGTCAGACCCATCGCAGCCAACAAGTACGTTGTAATGCGATTCGAGTGTTTCAGGGTCAGAATAGTTGCCCACAGGGGCAATCGGTCGACGGGTTTCACAAACCAGTGATTTGTCTGATTCGTGCCTGCGCGCACCGCAATCCTCCGGCATGCTGCTGGGCAAGGCGGACCTGATCAAGGCGGCCTGGTTCCAGGCTTCGCCGCACCACAATTATGCCCGCGCCCTGAAATGCTCCAAGGAAGAGACGATGGGTCTGCTGGCCGCTGTGCGCCAGTGGTACAAGCGCGACCATGACGCCGAGCAGCGCATGTGGCGCAGCTGGATGCAGCATGTGCAGGCACGCCTGAAGCCGGTCAATGGCCTGACCTTCACCTATCTGGAGCCCCAGGGCCTGTCGAACCGCGCCGTCCGCCT
>RFVZ01000437.1 GCA_009922405.1 Betaproteobacteria bacterium | reverse complement strand
AACGATACCTACAACGTCGACAGCGCAGATGCTGTTGTCGTTGAACTCACGGGTGAAGGGACGGATAGCGAACTCGCGAGCCTGAGCGTTTACCTGCCAACCAACGTCGAGAACCTCACATTAACGGGTGCCGCGTATTTCGGAGTCGGTAATGTGCTCGACAACCTGATCACAGGTTCGGTCGCCGGGAACCTGCTGCTGGGAGGTGCCGGCAATGACACGATTCGTGGAGGTGATGCCAGAGATGCCATTTTTGGGGAATCTGGTAACGACGTGATCTCGGGGGGGGGCGGAGTCGATTACATCGTCGGCGGCACCGGTAATGACACGATTGATGGCGGCACCGGTCCTGACGAAATCTACGGAGAGGACGGTAACGATTCGATCTACGGCGGCGGCGACTTCCAGACCGACATCTTGGTTGGTGGTGCTGGTAACGACACGCTCGATGGCGGGCCCGCCTGGGATCAGGTGTATGGCGGTCCAGGAGATGACACCTTCTATGTCAGCCAACAGGTCGACTGGGTGTTTGAGAACCCCAATGAAGGCTACGACACGGTGATTGCGGACAGCCCCAATGGTTATTATCTGTATGCCAATATCGAGGCTCTGACTCTCATTGGGACCACGCCTTTTGGGGTCGGCAACGAGTTGAACAACATGGTCACGGGCAACGCGATCGGCAACGTGCTACTCGGCGGGGCGGGTAACGACACCCTCGATGGTGGCGCTGGCCAAGATATCCTGTGGGGCCAGACAGGCTCAGACACCTTCCTGATTCGCAAGGGAACGGGTCTCGACATCATCGCTGACTTCACGCCAGGTACCGATCGACTCGACGTGCGCGATTACGGATTTAAGACCACGGCGGCTCTGACGGCCCGGATGACGCAAGTGGGTGCCGATATCAGCGTTGATCTCGGGGGCGGTGATTCACTCATCCTTATGGGGGTCAAAGTCACCAGCCTGGGGGTGACGGACCTGTTGGTGGTCTAACCCGTACAAAAAATTCCGTGGGTGGGGCAATGATGCAGTAGAGGAAAAGGTCGCGCAGAGTGCCCCCAGCGTGCGAAATCTGACTCGTCCCTAAGACTCTCCAGCGACCAACGCCGCCGATTCCTGGCTGACCCTTGTGTTCGCGGGTTCATCCGCGAGCAAAACTGCCTTGATGACTTCATCTACTGACGATCTCAATACGGATAAATACCCGAACACAAAGGGAGTTATCCGTATGAGACTGTTAGAAATTGCCAGTGCTGAAGAGCAGATCGTCGTGCACACCGGGTTTGTGGGGATTGTGGGGCGTCCGGGCGGATAGCGGCTATGCAGGCGCGGTCAACGTAAAAGAAAACAAATGCGCATCGACGGCACGTCCGTGGAGCTGTAGTCGGTTTCGAGCAAGACATTCATAGGCGGCACCAGCCCGCCTTGCCACGCCTAGACTCGGCTCATTACCTTTGGCAACTGCGATCTCAACCCGCGCTTGGCCCAGAGACTCCAGTGCAAGGTCTCGCAGTGCAATCGTAGCCGCCGTTGCTGCGCCCCTACGTTGCGCTGACTGGCGCACCCAGTAACCGAGGTTGCAAAATTTATTGGCTGCTGAGAATTGGTTCAATCCACAGCCGCCTACAAAGTGGCCGCCCAAGGTGAAGATGCCGAACTCATGGCCTGAACCTGTGGATCTCGCGATCTGGCATTTGGCAAACCAACAAAGCGCATCGTATTCACTGAAATCGGGC
>RFVZ01000436.1 GCA_009922405.1 Betaproteobacteria bacterium | reverse complement strand
CGCGCTTCAAGTCGATCGAGCAGAGCTACAATTCCAATGTCATGCATCTGGTGCTGGCGCGTGGCTATCTGGCGAAGCTGCTGGGGAATTCGACGGTAGCCAGCTGGTTGCAGCGGCATCAGCCTGAGTTGCACGACGAGTTTCGCGGCATAGTGGCGACGCATTCACTGGATGATGCTGCAGGGCGTGGGTGAAAGAAGTGGTCGTCCAGCTGCGCGTGATGCGAGGATCGTGAAATTCGCTTTGCCTCGCGTCGGCTGTTGTGGCGAAATAGCGTGGTGACGGGGACCCGGACCCAAAAGCGCGGGGACCGCCGGAGACGCTGCACGAGGGGCAGATCAATGGCGGTGGTGGGGATGGCGGCGAACCCGTCTGAGGCCCACCAGGCCGGCCGTCATAGGGCTGGCCAGATACTTGTCCCGGCATGCCGGGGAGCAGAGGCGGAGGGGGCGTGTTGTTGGGCGGCGCGTCCCCTCCCGGTGGAGATGTGCGTAGGAAAACTACGTCACGGCACCCTCCACTTCGCCACCCCCAGAACTGGTTCAATCGAAGGATCAGGCATTGGAGCCTCCTGCGCTTTTCGCAGCCTCGAGGGTTTCCAAGCGGCCTGTCAGAGCAACGATTAAATCCTGCTGCTGCTGGATCGCTCGGATCAGGTAGGGCACGGCTTTCTCCGGGTGGAAGGTCATGCGGTATTCGGTGTCCCCATTTGGCAGGAGCACTGGACCAGCCTCGAACATCTCCGGGACATGCTCCACCGCCTGCTGCCCGATCACGCCAATTTCGACGTGTTTCAGTTCGCTGTGCATGTGGCCTATGGTCAGTCCGTCCTCGTTCCAGTCGTATTCCACCACCTCCACGGCTGCGATGGCGGCCAGGGCGTCTACTTGGGTGGGCGCGATATTGGTCTTGAGGCGCTCATCGCTGTACGCGGCTGGAAAGAATATTTGATTGCCGCCGTCGTTCTGCTGGACGAGCATGGCCCAAGTGCCACCCCAGTCGCGCGCATCCATGTATCTCATGTTGGGCGACTGCATCAAATAATTCGTGAAGCCGTCGCTGCGAAAGAATCGGACGTAATTCGCCCAGTCATCGACAAACTGAAATACGATGCCTCTGCCATCTGCGGTTCTCAAATACGGGGAGCCACCGCTGGTATTGCTTATCCAATTGGCATAGACATCTTGACAGCTAATGGAGGGGGCGCCGATTTCGTGGGTGTGCCGAATGCGGCCATCCCAATAGGTTGCAACCGCGAGGGAGCCTTCGTAGTAAACGGCCCCGCCGCCAAGGCGCATGCTACTTGCTGCCAGGTGGCCGTTAAAATCCCACTGATCGCCACCGTTGAAGAATAGGCGGCGGCCAGCATTGCCAAAGACAACTTGCCCTTGCGTGGGGTTCCAGGCGAAGGTGGTGGTGAACGAGTTCGATGTAGAAATATTGCCCGTGGCGCCGATGTCGCCGCTACTGGATACGGCTGCCGTTGACACGGTTCCTGCGTTAACATCCAAGTTACGGCCAATGACTATGTCGCCGGTGTCTAATCGCGCTTCAAACGGCCAGCGCCCGTTTGGCGGGGTTTGAAATGTAGTAGAATCGACTGGGCACGAAATAATATAAAGTCTGTTACTGTTGTTATGTAAAGCGGCACTTTGATGGTCGGTGTCTCGAAGGTGTATTGTGGGCGCGGAGTTCCGGATATATGCGGTGCCAGCCATATTCAGATTGCCCGAGAAATTG
>RFVZ01000435.1 GCA_009922405.1 Betaproteobacteria bacterium | reverse complement strand
GGCGTGTTTTGAGCGGGTCCCCGATTTCCCCTTTTCGCCGCACTACTTCGACCTGGATGGCTTGCGCATTGCGTACATTGATGAGGGCCCCCGCGACACTGCACCGGTTCTGCTGATGCATGGCGAGCCGACCTGGTCTTTTCTCTACCGCAAAATGATCCCAGGCTTGGTGGCCGCGGGGCATCGCGTGATTGCGCCTGACCTGATCGGCTTCGGGCGCTCCGACAAGCCGGCGCTGGCGAGCGAATATTCTTACGGCAATCATGTGCAGTGGATGGTCGCCTGGATGGAAGGGCTAGACCTGAAGCACATCACGATGTTTTGTCAGGACTGGGGCTCGCTTATTGGTATTCGGATGGCAACCCATAGCCCCCATCGGTTTGATCGGATCGCCTTGGCCAATGGCGGCTTACCCGACGGGCTCACCAAGATTCCTAAGCCACTCCAGATCTGGCAACAATTTGCCAAGTGGTCGCCCTGGTTTCCAATCGGGCGACTGGTTAATGCGGCTTGCGTGAGCAAGCTGTCTGTGGCTGAGTTGGCGGCCTATGACGCGCCGTTTCCGGATGATCGATACAAGCGGGCGGCACGGATGTTTCCGTCGTTTATTCCGACCCGTCCAGATGATCCGCAAAGTCAGAACAATATTGCGGCCTGGGAAGTTCTCAAACAGTGGAACAAGCCGTTTTTGACCCTGTTTAGCGACCGCGATCCAATGACTCGGGGTGCTGATAAGGTTTTTCTAAAACTGGTGCCCGGTACTGCTGGTCAACCGCATGCGTACACCCGTCAAGCTGGGCATTTTCTGCAGGAGGACAAGGGGCCGGAATTGGCGAAAAAACTCAACGACTGGATTGCGTCGACACTCGTACCAGTGCAGCCAGACCGAATAGGATCAATGGGATGACGATCGAAGCGTCCAGAGGTACAAATCCGGTGGTGGGTACAGCCACATTCTTTGCCAGCGAGGCAAATTTGTGAGGGGCTCCGGCCATGTAAACCGGGTCAGAAATCATGTCGAGCATGTCGCGACGACTGCGGTAGCGAACGATTCCGATATTTTGAAAGAAATCTGCTCCCGGGGCGCCGTCTTCCAGCAGATTCGAAATTTTGGAAGAAACGAAAACTGGGTAGGAACCACGGCGTAGTAGCTGTGGAATCACGACCCGAGTGTAGGCATCTGCAGCGTCGGCCCCGGTCCGAATACCCGGTCTTTGAACGCCGTCGGGGTAGGTAGCCTCCTCCCGGTAGAGTGTCAAATTGACGTTGTAGAAAGGTCGGCCGTCGTCGCTCGCGAAGAAGGCGCGCAGTTTTACCTTCTCGGATTCGGGAAGTGCGGTGGCGCGATCGACCGAGACTGCAAATGCGGCGTCGATCTCGGCGGCGGTCAGTGGCTTGCTGAACCACGGTTGATGCCACAGCAGAAAAGCGGCCGATAGGGCCGCGGCGACCAGCCAGGGCCAGCCCGGTGAGCGGGGGCCTGTCGTTGCGGAGGCGGAGACGTTCGTTGATGCCGTGTTCATGATGCTCGTGGTTTAGAGTGTCGTTCGCTTGCGATGCAACCTCAGTTTAGTGAGTTCTGCTGGTGCAGAAAGCCTGACCGCAGCGGGCGTACCATTACGATCAGTACGCTCAGTGTGCCTAGGGAGCAGAGCGCGCAATTTGAGCTCAGCACGGAACCGCCAGTTTGAACAAGAAGCTAGACGTTTCGCGCCACCCTCTCTTCCTGGAATAACGGTATTTCGCTTGGCCATGAGATCCCGATTTTT
>RFVZ01000434.1 GCA_009922405.1 Betaproteobacteria bacterium | reverse complement strand
CCAGTCTGGAATGCTCGAGCTAAACATTCTGAGCAAGAACTACCTGCGCGAGACCCCGCTGCTGTCGTTCCCACCAAAAGCCAACTACAACCTGGACGCTGCCGTTGCAACCAACTCGGCAACCACGGCTGAAGTTGCGCTGTTGCAAGCTCGTGCAGCTGGTCGGCCCTATTACATCGACCCTTCGATCTCGCTGCAACCAGCAGTGAACTTCGAAGTCGTCATCAAGTGGCCCGCAGCAGTCACCCTGTCGTTTAACTCACGCGTTGGCGTGATCCTGGACGGCTACTTCATGCGCGCTTCGCAGTAATCCCTGCGGCACGATTGCCCTGGTGCTCACAAGGCGCCAGGGCGCTCTAAACTTCGAGGACATCATGCAAAGCGACAGCTACTCAATCAGTGACATCGAGGCGTTTGCCTCGAAGTTTTATCAGGGCCGCCCCCTGCTGCTGACCCCGTATTCGTACACCCTGACATTTAGCTCGCTCGCTCCAAGTACGAGCCAAACGCAGACCCTGTCGATCACGGCAAATGCAGACTTCATCTATCTGCAAACGCATCACCACGCAAACGTGGCGAATGCCGCTCAGACGGTCAACAACAAAACGGCTCCGCTCGCCACGATCCTGATCACGGACTCGGGGACCAATGAGCAGTTCACCAATGCGGCAATCGACTTGGAGAGCTACTCGACCAACGGCAACATCATCAACAATCTGCCATACCCGCGCATTGTCTCGGGTCGGTCGACGTTGACGGTGCAGCTGACGAGCTACGAAGCATCGAACACGCTCAACATTTATCTGAGCTTCGACGGCGTTTTGGTGCGGGCTTTTACGAGCTAATGACATGAGCGATTACGGCACACCGGTACGCTGGCAAAGCCCGCTAGAGCCCTGGGCTTCGCCCCAGTTTATCCCGCCGTCACCGCACAATCTGAGTCGGGTTCCTCTTACCAGGAACCTGCCTCTACCTCTTTCCGACCTACCGCCCAGGCAGACAACGATTGTTGTCGGAACCCCGCTGGTAGGCACTACGCAGCCTGGCACTCCGACTGCTGGCGCTCCCGTCAATGTACCGGGCGCAACTCCGCAGTTTCAGACTGCGACCGCTGCGCAACGGGCGGCGACAGCTCAGGCCGCGACTGTCGGCCTGGTGCAGGACGTGCGCGACACGTTCAAGTTTGCGAACATCACGACCGTGAGCCTGACAATCGGGACGACGAGCTACAAGTTTCTCGACCAGCCGGTGGGCAAACGAAACTTCTTAGGGTTTCGCAACCCGTCGACGACTGCGACGATTTATATCGACTTCGCCAATCAAGCGACCTCTAACTCCTGGCTCGCGCTCGGGCCTGGTGCTCTGGTGCTGTTTGATAACGTCGTCAGTCAGGACGACCTCTATGTCGTCGCTAGCGCGGCAAGCACGCCGTTTGCCTACGCCTACTCAACCTATCCGGGCTAACCCGTGAGACAAGGCCCGGCCCTACTGGTAGCAGGGCTCGCGGCCTGGTTGTTATTGCGACCCCGCGATGCGGCGGCACTTCAAGTCGACCGGGCTACAAACGACACGTCGGTCGTGCCATCGGCTGCGTTTACGAACCTGGAAACAAATCCAGTTTATTCAACTGTTCCAATCCCTCCCGAGGTGAGAGCGATGAACGACCCGCAGGCCAATCTGTCGGCATTCCTTTTCATGATTCGCTCGACCGAGCACGTTTACCCGCGCGACGTCGTGAACGACGCGGCCTATTCAATTTTCTACGGCGG
>RFVZ01000433.1 GCA_009922405.1 Betaproteobacteria bacterium | reverse complement strand
GCCGTCTGCTGGCGAAGACGTCATCGTGCTGGCCGACGAGCGCAAGGCTCGTGAGATCGCGCTGTTCCGGCAAGGCAAGTTCCGCGACGTCAAGCTGGCCAAACAGCAGGCGGCCAAGCTCGAGAACATGTTTGACCAGCTGGGCGAGGGCGTGCAGACGCTGGCGCTTATCATCAAGTCCGACGTGCAGGGTTCGCAAGAAGCGCTGGTGCACGCGATGCTCAAGCTCTCGACCGACGAGGTCAAAGTGCAGGTGGTGCATGCGGCGGTCGGTGCGATCACCGAGAGCGACGTCAATCTGGCGTTGGCCTCGAAAGCGGTCATCCTGGGCTTTAACGTGCGTGCCGATTTGCAGGCGCGCAAGGTGGCCGAGGGGCAGGGCGTTGATATTCGTTATTACGGCGTGATCTACGACGCGGTCGACGAGGTTAAGACGGCGATGACGGGGCTGCTGGCGCCCGAAAAGCGCGAAGAGACGATTGGTTTGGTCGAAATTCGCCAGGTCTTCCCTGTTTCGAAAGTCGGCAACATTGCTGGTTGTATGGTGCTCGAGGGGATCGTTCGCAGAAATGCAAGGGTTCGGCTCCTGCGCAGTGGGGTCGTGCTTTGGACGGGCGAGCTCGACTCGCTCAAGCGCTTTAAAGACGATGTTCGCGAAGTCAAAGAAGCGTTCGAGTGCGGTCTGATGCTCAAAAATCAGAACGATATCCAGGTCGGTGACCAGCTCGAGGTGTTTGAGATCAAAGAGTTTGCGCGCACT
Source organism: Betaproteobacteria bacterium (assembly GCA_009922405.1). Classification (GTDB taxonomy): domain Bacteria; phylum Pseudomonadota; class Gammaproteobacteria; order Burkholderiales; family Burkholderiaceae_E; genus RFPW01. The sequence goes on along the minus strand of RFVZ01000433.1, from coordinate 1,010 downwards.
CTGTGACGAGCGATCGAATTGACGATGACTTGATAACCCGCGGAGGTGCGTGATGGCCTCGCGGGCAAAGTCTGGAGCGGTTGCAGGTGGGCGCGGTATTCGTGTTGCGGACCAACTGCAACGCGAACTGGCACAGCAGATTCAGTTCGAGGTCAAAGACCCTCGCATCGGCCTGGTGACCCTGACAGGTGTCGATCTCACGCCTGACTATGCGGTCGCGACCGTATGGTTTACGGTCTTTCCGAGTGATGACGAAACCATCGCGCGTACCGAAGAAGGCCTCAAGCGAGCAGCTACTTTTCTGCGCGGCCGCGTTGGTCGCGCCTTGCGAATACACACCTCACCCGAACTACGGTTCACCCTCGATCGCTCGGTCGAGCGCGGTGTGGCGATATCGCGTCTGATCGATGAAGCGAATCAGCAACGCGGCGAGGACGAGACGGCTTCAAGCGATGGCGCGTGACCGGATCGATGGGGTCCTCGTGCTGGATAAGCCCGTCGGACCTTCATCAGCGCAGGCGCTCGGGCGCACCCGCTGGTTGATGGGCGCCGCGAAGGCGGGGCATGGCGGCACACTTGACCCCTTGGCGAGCGGTTTGTTGCCGGTCTTGTTCGGTGAAGCCACCAAATTTTCGGACGATCTGCTGCGTGCTGATAAAACGTATGAAGCGTGCGTGCGTCTCGGTATCAGTACGACCACCGCGGACGCCGAGGGTGAATGGCTGACTGTGGAACCCGTCCCGCAGGACGAGGTCTTGATCCGGAGCGCATCGGCCGAATTTTTGGGGTCAATCATTCAGGTCCCACCGGCCTATTCAGCCATCAAAAAAGACGGCCGACCGCTCTACGAATATGCCCGCGCTGGCATTCCGGTCGAAGTGCCATCACGCGAGGTGCAGATCCACGCACTCGACGTGCTGCGCATTGAACTCAGCGATGAGGGGATGATTCGCGATGTCTGGATTCGCGTCGATTGTTCCAAGGGAACGTACATTCGGACGCTCGCCGCT
>RFVZ01000432.1 GCA_009922405.1 Betaproteobacteria bacterium | reverse complement strand
GAAGGATTGATTGACGAGGTCCTGCGTCAACTCACCAGTGGTAAGGAAGCGATGGTCTTTGTCGTGCGCTGCGGTCAAGAAATTCGTTGCGCCAAGGTCTACAAGGAGGCCTCCCATCGTAGTTTCCGGCAGGCAGTGGATTACACCGAAAACCGCAAAACGAAGAACAGTCGTCAGGCACGTGCGATGGCCAAGGGTACGCGCTACGGTAGGCAGGCTCAGGAAGCGGCCTGGCAGAGTGCTGAGGTCGATGCGCTGTATCGACTTGCGCACGCTGGTGTTCGGGTCCCTAAGCCTTACAATTTTCTCGAAGGGGTGCTCTTGATGGAGCTCGTCTGCGATGAGGATGGCGATGCGGCGCCCCGACTCAACGACGTTCAATTCACGCCCGATCAGGCTCGCGCTTATCACGAAACCTTATTGCGTGAAGTGGTCCGGATGCTCTGTGCTGGCGTCGTCCACGGAGACCTTTCGGAATTCAATATTTTGATCGCAGCGGACGGCCCCGTCATTATTGATCTGCCCCAGGCCGTGGATGCTGCCGGCAACAACCATGCCGCTGGAATGCTTGAACGTGATGTGGCCAATTTGCGTAACTACTTTGGCCGCTTCGCCCCAGATCTGTTGAACACGGACTATGGTCGCGAAGTCTGGTCACTCTACGAGCGCGGCCTGCTGACCATCGATTCAGTTCTGACCGGGCGGTTCAATCCAAAGCTGAAACCAGTTGATCTCGAGTCGGTACTTCTCGGGATTGAGGATGCCCGGTTCGAGGAGGCTGCGCGCAAGCTTCGGATGCAGGACCCCGGTTGAATGTCATCGGGTTGACGCGTGCCTGGATCGAACGGGCGGTCATTGGTCTTAACCTCTGTCCTTTCGCCAGAGTGCCCTACGTTAAAGAGCGCATTCGTTACTGCGTGAGCCATTCGGTGTCGTCCGGAGACCTGTTAAAGGATCTGCGGGTTGAACTCCAGCGCCTAGTCGATTCGCCCGTTCAGGAGATCGAAACGACCCTGCTCATTCACCCTCAATGTTTGAATGATTTTCTGGAGTACAACGATTTTCTCGGTGATGTCGACGCGACTCTGCGAAAGATGGGTCTTGAGGGGACGATTCAAATCGCGAGTTTTCATCCTCAGTATCAGTTCGCGGATACCGGTCCGGACGATCTGAGCAATGCGACCAATCGGTCGCCATTTCCAACGCTTCATTTGTTGCGTGAAGACAGTATCGATCGCGCGGTTGAAACCATGCCAAACCCTGAGCGTATTTATGCGGCCAACATCGAGACGCTCGAGAATCTCGGCGCGATGGGCTGGCAAGATCTGCAGGCCCAGTGCAAAGCGGATGTACGGGAATGACCTGATCGATCTGATTCGGGTTATCACCGATACTTCGGGCATCGATTGAATCAACACGGAGAGACTTGATGCAGCGTTTCGTGAAACGGATGGCCATGCTGTTCGGCGTAGTGACCGCGATCAGCGGTGTCGGCATTGCCCAGGCTCAGACCCCCCCGGCCACCTTCCCATCCAAAGCAGTTCGCTTGATTTGTCCCTTCCCGCCGGGTGGTGCCGTTGATATTGCTTCACGTGCCATCGCCGTCGAGTTGGCAAAGAATTTAGGGCAACCGGTGACTGTGGAAAACAAACCGGGAGCCGGCGGCAACATCGGTGGCCAGGAGGCCTCGCGCGCTGCACCCGACGGCTATACGATTTTCATGACGACGAGTGGTATTCAGGCCATCAATCCGGCGCTCTACGCCAAGATGCC
>RFVZ01000431.1 GCA_009922405.1 Betaproteobacteria bacterium | reverse complement strand
CGGACGCGGCTTGCGTCGTAGTCGGCGAGTGCCTGACCGAGAAGTGTCAAAACGGCGCCATTCAGATTCGGGGGCTGCAGATTCGGGGAGTCGTGATCCGTGGTCTGTAGGTCCGCCTCCGGCTCATCATTTGAATGCGTGCGCAGAACCCCAGGCCAGCGCAGCAACTCGCTGGCGGTCGGCGGCGCGGTATGTGGAACCTGGGCGCGCACCGCATCAATCGCGACGGCTAAGCGGGCGAGGGCGGCTTGATTGATATGGAGCGCGTCGTCCTGCGCGGCTGTCGGTGCGAGTGAGATACGGCACTCGAGTTTGCCCCGATGCACCTTTGAGCTGATCGCTTCTCGCGCCGGCCCTTCAACCGCGCGAAGTTGATCTGGCGTGCGGAATGACAGATCCAGAAAGCGGCTGTTAACGCTCTTTAGTTCAACGACGATTCTGCCAAATGGTGATTCAGTGGCTGCGTTGGCGTAGCCGGTCATGCTCTTGATGGCCGGTGGATTTTTGGTCGCTGACATGGGGTGATCGCTTGGGTGTGGGCTTGGGACGGCTACTGCTATTCTCGCTGGATGAACCAAAAAACTGCTACTCCAACCTCAATGTCGACCTCAACGCTGACCTCACCTCCAACCACCCGCCCCAGTGGCCGGGCGCCAGATCAGTTGCGCGCCGTCACTTTGGAACGCGGCTTTACGCGTCATGCCGAAGGCTCTGTCCTGGTTTCCTTCGGCGATACGCGTGTGCTGTGCACTGCGAGCGTCGAGGACCGCGTGCCGGGCTTTTTGAAGGGCCAGGGCCAGGGGTGGTTGACGGCCGAATATGGGATGTTGCCCCGCTCAACGCACACCCGTTCCGATCGTGAAGCCGCCCGCGGCAAACAAAGCGGACGAACTCAGGAAATCCAGCGCTTGATCGGCCGCAGCCTGCGAGCGGTTGCTGACTTGAAGGCACTCGGTGAGCGGACGATCACGCTGGATTGCGATGTCATCCAGGCCGATGGTGGGACTCGCACTGCGGCGATCACTGGCGCCTATGTGGCTGTCCACGATGCACTCAATGGATTGGTGACTCGCGGGGCGATTACATCGGTTAATGCGGTTTTGCGTCACGCCGTCGCTGCGGTCTCAGTCGGAATCTGGCAGGGCCTGCCGGTACTCGATCTTGATTACGCAGAAGATGTCGATTGCGATACGGACTGCAATATCGTGATGACGAGTGCCGGTGGTTTGGTCGAAGTGCAGGGCACTGCCGAGGGCGCGCCGTTCTCACGGGCCGAACTCGATCGGCTGATCGATCTGGCTGCGCATGGCATCGGACAACTCGTGGGTTTGCAGAAGGCCGCGCTTGCCCGGCCGCTACCGTAAGGTGGTGGGGCGGGTCCCCTCTGAGGCCATGCTCCGGATTGCATTCTTTTGAGCGCCCCAATTTTCCATCGCCTGGTATTGGCGTCCGGTAACCGGGGGAAACTGCTTGAGTTGCAGGCGCTCCTAGCTCCGTTGGGCATTGAGCTTCATTCGCAGAACGATCTCGGAGTCGAAGAGGTCGAAGAGGTCCATTCGACATTTTTAGAGAATGCATTACTCAAGGCGCGCCATGCCAGTCAATGGACGGGTTTGCCAGCGCTGGCCGATGATTCGGGCTTGTGTGCCGCTGCACTGAACGGCGCTCCGGGTGTTCGTAGTGCGCGGTTTGCGGAAGACTCCTCCGGACGCCAGGGGCCTCCGACAGCATCGGTGGATCGAGCGAAGACCGCTGTTGATGGGCGCAATAATCTT
>RFVZ01000044.1 GCA_009922405.1 Betaproteobacteria bacterium | reverse complement strand
ACCTTGTTGCTCAATCACATTCTTGACGATATCGCCCACGGACACGACACCGACCACTTGATCGCCGTCGGTGACGGGCAGATGGCGGATATGGCGCGACGCCATAATGCCCATGCAATGGTCAAGGTCATCTGCGGGGGCCACCGTGATCGGGTTCGCCGTCATGACGTTGCCCACGATGGTGACCTTTGCATCGAGCCCAGGCAACAGCACCTTGATGGCGCAATCGCCCTGCGAAATGATGCCGGCCAGATGGCCATCGTCGATCACCAACATGGCGCGAACGCGGTTCTCACGCATGTGCTGCAGGGCGGTGTGCACGGTATCGGTGGACTTGACTGAATGGATGGCCCTGGGCTTTTGCTCAAGACAATGTTTGACCGTTGGCATTGGGTGTCTCTCCAGTGTTAACCCTTAATAGTATCCGTCATGATTGACCGATGGCATAAAGGGAAACCCTTTTTTAACGTACCTGGACCTCGATTGGAACACCTTTTTGACGAAAATTTAAAGCCTTCCCGCGTTGCTGCGATGCAGCGCGTAGGTTGTGTTCGGCCGGCCGACTATGCGCGAACGCGCAACGATCTCGGGGGGGCTGCCACCGGTCTTTCACCGTATCTGACCCATGGATTGGTCACATTGCAGGAGGTTCTCAGTGATGTGCTCAGTCGTGATCGCCTGACGATTGATCACAAACTGGTGTACGAATTTGGCTGGCGCGAGTTTTACCGCCATGTCTGGGCCCATCGGGGGGCGAGTATTTTTCAATCGATTCATCCCGGACCTCTTCCCAATGAGACCTACTCGCCGCATCTGCCGCTCGATATTCGGCAGGCACGAACTGGCATACCGGTCATCGACGAGTCCGTGCGCACGCTTTACGCCACCGGAACCCTCCACAATCACGCCCGGATGTGGCTCGCAAGCTACGTCGTACATGTGCGTCAAGTGCACTGGCGTGCTGGCGCCGACTGGTTGGTGTCACATCTTCTGGATGGGGATCTCGCCAGCAATCATCTGAGCTGGCAATGGGTTGCGGGCACGGGCAGTCACAAGCCTTATTTGTTCAATGCTGAAAACGTTGCGCGCTTCGCACCCCTCAGGTGGCACAGCTTTGGAACGGTGATTGACCGTTCGTATGAAGAACTGGAGCAAATGGCCCGGACCGCACGCCCGCAGCCACCAAAGGGACAAGTGGTGGCTGGCCGTCTGGATTCGGTCGTCGAGCCACCGCTATTGCACAGTCCTCCGGCAGATCTCGCCCCCGCCCATCCCACCATTGCCAGCACCGACAATTTCTTGGTGCGGGGACGCACGGTTTGGCTTGTCCATCCGTGGGCGCTGCGCCCACCTCCAGCAGATCTCCCCGATGGTTACGTCACGATCGGGGTCTATCCGAGTGAATACCACCGCGATTGGCCATGGTCCGAGGCACGATGGCGCTGGGTGGACGCAGCGATGGCGGAATTAACGCCGCACCGATGGTTTCTAGACTCGGAAAGCCTTGGCGCAGCGTTGGTCGATGCTTCAAGGGTTCGAACGGTTGCCGATCCTCATCTGCCGGAATGGCAGGCTGATCTGGACCCGGCGCCCGCCTTGTTTCCCCTCGTGGAGCGACCGTGCGCAAGTTTTTCGCAATGGTGGTCCCGGGCTACCCGCGGAATCGAACAGGCTGGAGGGTTGCTGTAACAGGCTGAATCGTTGCTTTAATCGCACCTGCATCCGTGTCCCTGACCCTTCTCCGTTTGCTCAAACGTCAATTTGAGCGATGATCCCCAACTTCAAAAAGTCGCCAAGAACAACAATGATGTTGAAGCCGTTACGCCCCAAGTTGTTTGGCTTGCTGATGTTGGCGGGCGTTGTCTTGCCGGGCTGCGACAAGATTCAGTCATTGGTTTCTCCGGCGCCAAAAAGCGAGGGGGCGAGTTCCTCATCGGCGCCTCCGACTGCTTCTGCAAGCGCGGCCACGCCAACCGCGCAACCCGCGCAACCTGCGCAACCTGCGCAATCTGCCCCAACAACCCCACCCGCTCCACCGGTCAGCGTGACCACAGTGCTCGCGCAGAAGCGATCGCTGCCGATTTCGCTTCAGGCGACGGGTACTGTCGTTCCGATGGCGAGCGTTGAAGTACGTCCGCAGGTCAGTAGCGTGATCACGAAGGTTCACGTCGCCGAGGGCCAGTTTGTTCGGGCGGGCGAACTGTTGTTTACGCTGGACTCGCGCAGTGATGAGGCCAATGTCGCCAAGTTGAGGGCGCAGATGGCCAAGGACGAGGCGACGTTGATGGATGCGCAACGCCAACTCGCCCGCAATCAGGAACTCCTGGTTAAGAATTTCATTTCTCAGGGGGCGGTGGATACCAGCCAGGCATCGGTCAATGCGCAACTCGCTGCGATCGGTGCCGATCGTGCAGCGGTTGATGCGGCAAAGGTTGCACTGGACTATGCCCAGGTGAAAGCGCCCAGTTCGGGTCGCCTGGGCGTCGTGCCGGTGTATGTCGGCTCAGCGGTCCAGGCCAACGTCACGACATTGGCAACATTGACCCAACTCGACCCGGTCAATGTCGCGTTTAGCGTGCCCCAGCGCTATCTTGGTGATCTGTTGAGTGCCCTCGAATCGGGGCGGGCTGCCGTTTCGGCAAGCTTGCCTGCCAATGCCGGCAAGTCGGTCGGACGCCTGCAGTTTGTCGACAACGCCGTTGATCCCAGTTCGGGAACGATCAAAGTGAAGGCGCGCTTCGACAATCGGGACCGCAAGCTTTGGCCCGGTGCTTTTGTGCAGACCAGCCTGACGCTGCGCACCCTCGACGACGCGATCGTCGTGCCCCAGGCCGTGATCGTCGAAAGCGTTCGTGGCTCGATTGTCTACGTAGTTGAAGACGGCAAGGTCGCGTTGCGCCCCGTCAAGGTCGTGGCCGTGGAGGGGGAAGATGCTGCGGTGACCGGGGTCAAGGCGGGTGAAAAACTGGTCCTTGATGGGCGGCAAAATCTCCGCCCTGGCGGGGCTGTGGTTGAGCGCACCCCCGGTGGTGCTCCCAAAAAAGCCGCCCCATGAATCTTTCGGAACTCTTCATTCGGCGCCCGGTGATGACCGTGTTGCTGAATCTTGCAATGGTGTTGGCCGGGGTCATTGCCTACCGCAGTATTCCGATTGCTGCACTTCCGACCTACGACACGCCAACCATCAGTGTGTCGGCGACGCTGCCCGGTGCAAGTCCTGAGACCATGGCCAGCTCGGTCGCACTGGCCCTCGAGAAGCAGTTCCAGACCATCCCGGGTTTGAGCATCATTAGCTCGTCCAGTACCTTGGGTAACACGACGCTCACGCTTGAATTCGAAGAAGGTCGCGCGATTGATGGCGCCGCCCTGGATGTACAGGCCGCGCTCTTGCGGGCGCAACGGACTTTGCCGGTCGAAATGACGATTCCGCCGTCGTATCGAAAAGTGAATCCAGCGGACTCGCCGATTCTTTTTATTGCGATGACATCACCCTCGATCCCGATGTCAGATCTGAATGACTACGCCGAGCATTTGGTTTCGCCGTTGTTGTCGACCCTCGATGGGGTGGCTCAAGTCAATATCTTTGGTGCCAAACGCTACGCCGTGCGCGTGCGTGTGCGACCAGCCGATCTGACGGCGCGCAATCTGAGTCTTGATGAGTTGTCGACCGCACTTCGCGCATCCAACGTCAATACGCCGGTTGGAACGCTGGACGGCAGTCGGCAGATGTTGACGCTTCAGGCCAACCGACAACTGCGTAACGCGACGGAATTCGCCAATCTGATTGTCAGTAACCGTGGTGGTAATCCCGTGCGGCTCAAGGACGTTGCGGACGTTGAGGACAGTTTTGAATCGGTCAAGACCTATGCCAACCTGAATGGCGAGCCATCAATCACCTTAGCCATCTTGCGTCAGCCGGGTGCCAATACAGTCAAGATTGTCGACGCTGCAAGAGCGCTTCTGGGCACATTGCGTAGCCAACTCCCTCAGTCCGTGAATCTGACACCGGTCAACGACCGGTCGATCTCAGTGCGCGAATCCTTGCACGACGTGATGCTGACACTGGTTGGCACGATCGTCCTCGTGGTTCTCGTTATCTTTCTGTTCTTACGCAGAATCGTCGCGACCATCATCCCGACCCTCTCGCTGCCGATCTCCCTGATCGGTGCGATCGCTTTGTTATGGGGCCTGAATTACAGTCTTGACAACATTTCGCTGCTCGGCCTGACCCTCGCAGTGGGGTTGGTTGTCGATGATGCGATTGTGATGCTCGAGAACATTATTCGGTATGTCGAGGCTGGGATGGACCCGTTTCAGGCGGCTCTCAAGGGCTCGCGTGAGGTCGGATTCACCATCCTCTCGATTTCCTCGTCCCTAATCGCAGTCTTCATTCCGATCTTCTTCATGCCCGGAGTGATCGGTCTCCTGTTCCATGAATTTGCGGTCATTGTCGGTCTTTCGATCATCGTCTCAGCGTTTGCTTCGCTAACGATTGTCCCAATGTTGGCAAGCCGTTTTTTAACCACGGAAGCCCCAGGAACCCGGCACTCAGTGGTTATTCGGATTTTTGAGCGTGCGTTTGATGCGTTGCTCGCTGCATATAGCCGTTCACTCGACAGCGCGCTTCGGTTTCGAAAGCTGATGTTGCTCCTGGCGTTCACCACCCTTGGCGTGACAGTCTGGCTTTTCATGGCGATCCCGAAGGGGTTTTTTCCCGAGGAAGACATCGGACAGATCACGGTCACCACAGAGGCGGCGGAGGACACTTCGTTCCCGGAAATGGTCCGACTCCAGAGCCAGGCCGCAGCCATCCTTCGGGCCGATCCCGCTGTCGCAACGGTCGGATCCTTCAACGGAGGGACGGGCGCACAAAATTCCGGGCGTATGTTTGTCCAGTTGAAGCCCCGGGAGCAGCGCCCACCGGTTAAGCAGGTGATTGAGCGGCTGCGCAAAAAAGTGCGTGAGGTGGCCGGCATTTCCTTGTTCATGCGACCGATCCAAAACCTTCAACTCGGCGCCCGGTTCAGTAAGGCGCAGTACCAGTACATCCTGCAGAGCGTGAAGGCCGAGGAAATCAATGAATGGGCCGTGAAACTTCAGGAGAAGCTGCGGAGCGACCCTTTGTTTCGCGATGTCACCAGTGATTCGCAGTTACGTGGGCTTCAGGGGGCAATTCAGATCGACCGCGAACGCGCCAACACCCTGAATGTATCCATGGACGCGGTCCGAACTGCGCTTTTTAGCGCTTTTGGTGAACGTCAGGTTTCGACGATTTATCTGGCGACTGATAGTTATCAGGTGATTTCCGAGTTTGCGCCCGAAGACAAGAAAGATGAATCGGCGCTCGGCAGCATCTACGTTCGCTCAAGCACCGGGGCGCTCGTCCCCCTGTCAGCATTCGCAACGATTCAGCGCGCGGTAGGGCCAACTTCCATTAATCACGTCGGACAGTTGCAGGCCGTGACGGTCTCTTTCAATCTGGCTCCGGGTGCTGCCCTCGGTGATGCCACTAACAAGATTGATCGGTTGCGCGAATCGCTCGGAATGCCCTCGTCGATCAGCACGCGTTACGGTGGTGATGCGGCAGTTTTTCAGAAATCTCAGGGTAACCAGGCCATCCTGATTGGGGCGGCCTTGCTGGTGATCTACGTACTACTTGGCATTCTTTACGAGAGCTTTATCCATCCGATTACGATCCTGGCTGGTTTGCCATCGGCGGCCGTGGGTGCGCTCGGCACGTTGATGATCTTTGGGATGGATTTGACGTTGATTGCGACGATTGGGATCTTGCTCTTGATCGGGATCGTCAAGAAAAACGCGATCATGATGATCGACTTTGCGCTCGACGCGCAGCGCCATCGAGGACTGACGCCCCCGTTAGCCATCCGTGAAGCCTGCATCACGCGTTTTCGTCCCATTATGATGACGACACTTGCGGCTTTGATGGGCGCGCTCCCGATCGCGCTGGGCCTTGGCGCGGGTGCTGAACTGCGCCAACCCTTAGGGCTGGCCGTTGTCGGTGGTTTGGTGTTTTCGCAGGCCGTGACGCTTTACATCACGCCAGTGATCTACCTGGCCCTCGACCGATTCAGCGGTCGGGGTCCGATCGTGACTCCTGAGGTTAAGCTGGCTGGCGACGGTCCGTGTTGACGGGCCCGATTCTGCCGATCCTGTTGCGGTTTTCGTTACCCAACATGGTCGCCATGTTGGCAACCGCGCTGGCTGCCATTGCAGAAACTAGTTACGTCGGGCAATTCGGCGCCCCAGCACTCGCTGGTATGGCACTGGTGTTTCCTTTTGTGATGCTCCAGACCATGATGTCCGCGGGGGCGATGGGGGGTGGCGTATCTTCGGCCGTGAGCCGAGCCTTGGGGGCTGGTGATGTCGACCGGGCCAACGTGCTGGCCGTGCACGCCCTTTGGATTGGCATTGCTTTTGGCACCGCCTTTATGGTGGCCCTTGAATTGTTTGGCCACTTCATGATGTCGAGCTTAGGCGGGCAGGGTGAGGCGCTGAACGAGGCGTTTGCATATTGCCAAGTCGCCTTTTTGGGTTCGATCTTCGTTTGGATCGTGAATACCTTGTCGTCGGTGATTCGGGGCAGTGGAAACATGCGTGTGCCTTCGGTGACGCTCTTTGTGCTGGCCCTGGCGCAGGTGGTGTTCGGCGGTGCGTTGGGTTTGGGTTGGGGCCCATTGCCGCAATTGGGCATGCATGGCGTGGCGGCAGGCGGTGTTCTAGCCAATCTGGGTGGTGCGCTGTTTTTGTGGAGTTACCTGGCATCCGGTCGGGGGCGGATTCAACTGAATGTGCGCAGCACGCCGATTGACCGTCAAAACCTGTCTGACATTCTGCGCGTCGGTGCGGTGGCTTGTATCTCGCCAGTGATGACCGTGGCGACCATCTTGATTCTGACTCGCCTGGTGTCAACGTTTGGTACCCAGGCCCTGGCCGGTTATGGGATCGGGACTCGTCTTGAATTCCTGCTCGTGCCGATTGCTTTTGCGATCGGGGTGGCTTCGGTACCAATTGTTGGTATGGCGATCGGTGCCGGCAATATTGCGCGGGCCCGTATGGCGGCCTGGACCGCCGCCGCGTTGGCCACAGCGGTTTTGAGCGCCCTGGGTTTGATCGTTATGCTGGCCCCGGACCTGTGGACTTCGTTGTATTCCAAAGAGCCTTCGGTCTTGCAGTCCGCATCAAGTTACTTCCAGTGGGCCGGGCCTTTCTATGGTTTTTTTGGGCTCGGCTTGTCGCTTTATTTTTCGTCTTTGGGCGCGGGGAAAGCGATCGGGCCGGTTTTTGCAGGCGTCGCGCGGCTGACCGTGGTCGCTGCGGGTGGCGCTTTGCTGGCCTATTTGCAGTCACCGCCATGGATGATCTTTGCGCTCGTTGGGGCTGGCATGGCGGTTTACGGAATCTCCACCGCCCTCATCGTCAAATTCGCCCGTTGGGGGTGAAGGCGTCAGCGTTTGAAATAATCCTGCACAGTTTCCCAGGCGGTTTGCTGCAGCATCGCTGCGCGCTCGGCGCCCAATCCCGCGTCAAAGCGGACGCCAACCGGGGATTTTCCATAAAGCGCGGCAAAGCTTGTGCAAGCCGCGAGATAAGTCCCAGCAACGCTGGGGTGACGTTTGTCAGCCTGATAGAGCTCCAGGTCCGGGGCTTTGCTGATGGCGCGTGCAAATGCTAGCCCGGCAGGGATAACCAGCGCGTTGTTATCGTTACCGGCCTTGGTGTATTCGTCCGCCAGTGGTTGCGTCATTGCGGGCTTGTCTTTGTAGGCCCACGACATGAACAGGACCGGTTGCATGCCGCTGCGAACGATCGTCTCAGAATGCTTGCGGGCGAACTGATGAAAGACTGGCTTCAACTGGGGATGCACCGGACACTGGCTGCAATCCATCATGATCACGGCATCGAATTGCTTGCCTGCCGGGTTGACACGGATTTCGTTGTCGCCCACGAACGAGTAACGGCCGATCCCATCGGGGCGCAACAGTGAATCCATGTCATGCCAGTCGAGACCCGATCCGCTGATCGTCACCGAAACCCCGCGAACGTTCTGCCCGGGCATCGCTTCACGCGCGATTGACCCAAAAACGTTATGCATGCTGTTGTTGTAATAGAAAAAACTATTGCCAACCCAGAGGATCGACTTCGCGGTCCCCCCCAGATCAGTGCGCTCGGGCTTGATTTGCGCCAGCGCGGGGATGACGCAAAGCGAAGCCGCTAAGAGCACCGCTAAGCGGAGCGCGCCCTGTCGGATCAATTGAACGAGTTTCATGGTGTGCCGGGGTACTGGTTGGAATCTCACAATAACCCACTGGGTTGCGTTGTAAGGTCGAGACGGAATTATCCATACGAGGGTAAAGATCAATTCCAGCGCGACGAAGCCGTGCGCTCCGGGGCGCTCGCTGAGATGACGATTATGCTAGCGGCCCAAGGAAAGGGCCTGGCATCGGGCGCGATGAGCGGTTTTGACCCCGTTGCTGTGAGCGCAGAGTGCAAGCTGGCCAGCAACGAAATCCCCGTGATGTTACTGGCCGTTGGGCGTCCAGCCCCGGGTAACTGGCCGCGGAAAGTGCGTCGGGACGTCGGCGCTGTCTTGAGTTTTAGCGCCGACTGAGTGGTCGCGTCGCGATTGGTCGATTGACGACCGCCTCGCGACTAACCCGACGGTGATTAACTTCTGGCGAAATCGTCGGCCAGCCGATGGTCGTAGCGGGTTAGGGTCCGGAAGATTTCAGCGTTGCGCAGCATCGTGCGGTTGCGCTGATGTCGTTGCAATGCGAGCACGGCGCCGTGAGCCAGCTGCTTCAGTTGCTGGGCGGCGGAGACGATCCGTCCAATTGCGTCGTGATGTTGCGGGTACCGGTTGGTGAGCGCAGAGTCCATCGTTAATCCTTGTGGGGTTTTCGAAGACTAAAGGTTAACCCTTATAGGGTAAACCCGCAATACCCTCAGGGGTTGTGGTGGGCAGGGCCTATTCGTCAGGCACTCTGTCTCAAACTCAACACAATCGAGGTGGCGCTGTGTGGCCTGACTTTTCTTTGAACCAGCTTTCCCGCACGTTCGGACTGATCGCCTCTATTTTATTTTCAGGACTTGCAGTCGGCCAGACCATTCCAAATCAGTTCCCGAATCAAAAGACGGATGTCTGGGTTGCGAAGGATTTTCGTTTTCATACAGGCGAAGTAATGCCTAGCCTGAATATTGGCTACACAACTCTCGGTAATCCGTCTGGCGAGCCCGTCGTTATCCTTCATGGGACAACTGGCACTGGGTTGGGGATGCTCAATGCAGGGTTTGGCGGCGAATTGTTCGGGCCCGGTCAGCCACTGGACGCGGCGAATCATTTCGTGATCTTGCCGGACTCGATTGGCACGGGGAGATCAAGTAAACCCTCAGATGGGATGCGAGCCAAATTCCCACGGTACAACTATGACGATATGGTCCTCGCCCAATATCGCCTGGTGACAGAAGGGTTGAACCAGAGGCACGTCCGCCTGATTTTGGGCAATTCGATGGGCGGAATGCAGGTTTGGCTCTGGGGCTCGGCCTATCCGAACTTCATGGATGTTCTCGTTCCAATGGCGTCGATGCCCATTGAAATGTCGGGGCGAAACTGGATGATGCGTCGCCTGATCATTGATTCAATTCGTAACGACCCAGAATGGATGGGTGGGGAGTATGTGAAGCAACCACGCAGTCTGCAGTTCGCATCGGTGTTTTATGCAGTCGCAACCAACGGCGGTTCACAGTCTTTACAACGACAGGCGCCGACCCGCGCCAAGGCAGATCAGCTACTGGATCGCCGGTTGTCCGGTCCATTTGAAGGTGACGCCAACGACTTTTTGTACCAGTGGGATGCATCCAGAGATTTCAACCCCACTGAGCAATTGAATCGAATCACGGCGACCTTGCTGGCCATCAACTCTGCTGACGACGAACGGAATCCGCCAGAGCTCGGCGTGATGGAACAGGCGCTAAAGCCAATTCCAAATGCCCGACTGTTGTTCATTCCAGCCAGCGACCAGACTGCCGGCCATGGCACGACGGGGCAAGCCAAGTGGTGGAAAGAGGCATTGAGGTCTCTTTTGAAGACGGCCCCCCGGCGTTAGACCGCTGGGAGCGGTCCGAACCAATCTACATTAATCCACCCGCGCGCCCGAGGTCTTGACGATCCTTGCCCAGGTTGCAAGATCGTCGCGCAGTAGGGTTGCGAATTCGGTGGGCGTCGCTGAGGCTAATTCGACGCCGGACCCCAACAGTTTTTCTTTGAATTCGGGCGCCGTCTGAACCTGGGCCATATGGGCTTCGAGTTGAGTTAGCGCGGCCCGGGGCGCACCCGCCGGCGCAAATAACCCAATCCAGAGCGTACCGCTAAAGCCCGGGATCTTTTCGGCAATCGCAGGGATATCCGGTAGAACTGGTGAGCGTTTGGCGGAGCTCACCCCCAGCGCGACTAACTTTCCGGCTTTGATGTGCTGCAGCACCGAGGGCACGCTGGCAAATGCGATCGGCACCTGGCCTCCCAACAAATCATTCAATGCCTGCGCCACGCCTTTGTAGGGAATGTGCTGAATTTCGGTTTTGGTCATCTGATTCATCATCTCGCCCAGGAGATGGTTCAGCGTCCCATTGCCAGCCGACGCATATTGGAAGGTGCTTTCGGGCTTCGACCTCACTAGAGCCAGAAATTCATCGAGTGTTCGCGCGGGGAAACTCGGGTGAACGACCAAGACATTGGGCACTGAGCCAATGAGGGTCACCGGCGTGAAGTCCTTGACCGGGTCGAATCCTGCATTCTTATAGAGCGCAGGATTAATCGCCTGAGCGCTGCTGACGGTGAGTAACAGCGTGTAGCCGTCCTTTGAACCGCGGGCAACGGCCTGTGTCCCGATATTTCCGCCAGCCCCAGGCCGGTTCTCGACGATCACCGAAGTCCCCGTGACGTCGCTGAGTTTTTGTGCAACGACGCGTCCAACGATGTCGTTCGTCCCTCCAGGCGTCTGCGGGACAACCAGGGTGATCGGGCGCATCGGATATTTGTCGACCGGGACTGGGGCGGGCGACGGTGAGCCAGACTGTGAACCAGACTGTGAGCCGGACTGCGAGCTGTTCGGCACTGCAGACTGTGTCGGCGCCGTGGTTTGAGCCTGAGCGAGGTGTTGCGATTGCGCGGCAAACCCTGCGGTGGACAGGCAGGTCGCTGAGAATAGCCGGAAGAGTTCACGGCGCTTTTGCCGGTTCGAGTTCATGCGTGTCTCCAAGGTGCAGATGATGAAGGCGATGTTAGCGGTCTGGAATGATGTCGATGAAACGGTTTTGGATGAGTACGAAGCCTGGTATCAGACTGAGCACTTACCGGAGCGACTGGCGTTTAATGGCTTTGAAGCGGCTATTCGGACCGAATCCGTGCCCAATGCGGGCGGCGTCTATCCGTCACCGCGTTTTATGACTTTCTACGAATTGGCATCGATTGAAGTTCTTGAACAAGCCAGTTATCGGCGGGCCCTGCAGTCGCCGACTCCGCGAACTCAGGCGATCATGCCGTATTTTCGAAACATGTGGCGCGCGGCCGCGGTGCTGCGTGCGACGAGTGGCCTGGCCTGCTCGGGCGCCTGGACCGTCAGCATCCGAATTGAATCTGAGCGTTTGCAGTTCTGGATTGATCAACTCCTGGAACGACCACCCGAGCGAGCATGCCGCTGGCGTGCTTATCAATGCCCGCAACCGGGAGACCCTCTGCAAGCTTCCCCAGAAGCTCGGTTTAGAGCGAGTCCAGACCAGACACCTGGCGCGTTTTTGTTGATTGAACATTTACGCCAGCCGGACGCAGATCAGACTTTGCGGGAATGGGTTGGTCCACGGGTTGAAGCTTCGAACCCGATGCGTCGTGACCCAGTGACGACCAAGGTGGATTTGTTTGTCGAACTCGCTCGACTCGATTCACGAAATCTTGGCATTCGGTGAGTCTTTGCGATAGGCTCAGCCGACATTGAATTTGGGGACCTGACGATGCCAATCAAAAATTTCATTCAACGTGTCATGCGCCCTTCGGCGTTGACTGCGCTCGGCGTGGCTGCGTTGACCATTACGGAACTGGCGCTTGCGCAGGACATTCGTGTCGCGCACGTTTACGACAAAACGGGTCCGCTCGAGGCCTATGCGAAGCAAACCCAAACGGGTTTGTTGATGGGGCTCGAGTTTGCGACCGGTGGGACGATGACCGTCGCAGGCCACAAAATTACGGTGATCGAACGCGATACGCAGGGCAAACCGGACGTCGCCAAGTCGCAGTTGGCAGCGGCCTACGCCGATGACAAAGCGGACATCGCAGTCGGACCGACGTCTTCGGGCGTCGCACTGGCGATGCTTCCGGTGGCGGAGGAGTATCGGAAGCTGCTTCTCGTTGAGCCGGCGGTTGCAGATGCGATCACGGGTGACAAATGGAATCGTTATATTTTCCGCACTGGACGCAACTCCAGTCAGGATGCAATCTCCAACGGCGTTGCACTCGATAAAGAGGGAGTGTCGATTGCGATCCTCGCCCAGGACTACGCCTTCGGTCGCGATGGTGCAAAGGCATTCCGCGAAGCAGTCACCAAGGCAAAAGTCGTTCACGAAGAGTTCTTACCGACCGCGACAACAGATTTCACAGCGGGTGCGCAACGCTTGTTTGATGCGCTCAAAGACAAGCCGGGTCGCAAGGTCATCTTCATTATCTGGGCGGGCTCCGGCAACCCGTTCAAGATTGTTGACCTCAATCCGCAGCGCTTTGGCATCGAACTCGCTTCGGGCGGAAACATCCTGCCTGCGATGGCCGCCTACAAAAATCTACCCGGCATGGAAGGTGCCACCTACTACTACTACGGGATTCCCAAAAACCCGGTCAATACTTGGCTCGTGACCGAACACGAGAAGCGCTTTAAATCGCCGCCTGACTTCTTTACGGCAGGGGGCATGTCCGCTGGAATCGCACTGGTGGAGGCTCTCAAAAAGACGGCGGGAAGTGCGGACACCGAGAAGTTGATTGCGACGATGGAAGGGATGAGCTTCGAGACGCCCAAAGGCCGCATGACTTTCCGTCGCGAAGACCACCAGGCGATGCAGTCGATGTATCACTTCCGGATCAAAGTCGACCCTGCATTGGCATGGGGGGTTCCAGAACTGATTCGGGAAATCAAACCGGAAGAAATGACGATCCCGGTGCGCAACCGGCGTTAAGTGGGTCGTTTGAGACGGTTCTGAACCCGTCTAGGAATGACTTCACCGATCCTCGAAACCCGCGAACTGAGCGTACGCTTCGGTGGGCATGTGGCGGTCGACTGCGTGAGTTGCGCCTTTGAGGCGGGCTCCCTAACGGCCATCGTGGGTCCAAACGGTGCCGGTAAAACGACTTGGTTCAACGCGGTTTCGGGGCAATTGAAGCCAAGCGCCGGTGAGGTTTGGCTTGGGGGCGAGAACATCACGGCGTTATCTGCGCCGATGCGTACCCGTCGAGGGTTGGGCCGCGCATTTCAACTGACGCAACTTTTCGCCCAACTGAGCGTGCACGAGAACCTTCGTCTCGCTGTTCAGGCGCAAGCAGGGCTCGGTCTCGGTCTCCGCGATCTCGTGACGGGATGGGCCACCCGCAAGGATCTGCTGGAACGAGCCGATGCGCTGCTTGAGTCTGTTTCACTCGCTGCACAGCGAGACCAGTTGGCGGCTGCGTTGCCCCATGGCGACCAGCGCAAGCTCGAGGTGGCGATTCTGATGGCCTTGCAGCCCCGGGTTTTTTTGCTCGATGAACCGACCGCGGGCATGAGCCTCGACGATGTGCCAGTTATCTTGGATCTGATTCGCGCGTTGAAGCGGCGGGGCGATGCCACGATCCTTTTGGTCGAACACAAGATGGATGTCATCCGGGAGTTGGCTGATCGTATTGTGGTGTTGCACGAGGGGCGTTTGGTTGCCGATGGCGAACCTGCTGTCGTGATGACCTCTTCAGTCGTTCAGGAAGCCTACCTCAGGCGCCGCGCAACCCCATGAGTGCCGCATTACTGAGCCTTGCCGGGGTTCAAACCCATATTGGGACTTATCACATTCTGCATGGGGTCGATCTCGAAGTGCGGAGCGGTTGCGTGACGATGCTCCTCGGGCGCAATGGGGCCGGTAAGACGACTTGCCTACGAACCATCATGCAGCATTGGCGTCGATCCGGCGGTTCGGTCCATTTCGAAGGCGTGGATCTTGCGGAGTTGCGACCGTCTGAGGTGGCCCGCCTTGGCATCGCGTATGTGCCCGAGAATATGGGCATATTCGGTGGTCTGACCGTGCGCGAGAACGTGCTGCTTGCCGCCCGTTCTGCTCGAAACGATGCGCAGATCGATCGCGATCGATTGAATCGAATTTTTGAA
>RFVZ01000430.1 GCA_009922405.1 Betaproteobacteria bacterium | reverse complement strand
TGGATTTTTTGCCTGGTCCGCACCGACTCGAACGTAGAGCGGCGCCAGGAGGGCATTAGCTTCCTCCTCATCGACATGAATACCCCGGGAATCACGGTGCGTCCGCTGATTCTGATGGACGGCGGTCACGAGGTGAATGAAGTCTTTTTTGATGACGTCGTCGTCCCGGTCCAGAACTTGGTCTTTGAAGAACACAAGGGCTGGACAGTTGCAAAGTATCTGCTGGGCCATGAGCGGATGGGCACGGGCAACGTGAGTGCGTCTCGTCGTGAGATTGGGACGCTGCGCGCGCTCGCAACGCGTGAGATCAAAAACGGTCGGCCCCTGCTTGAAGACCCGCGTTTTAGAGACCGCTTGTCTCGGGTCGAGATTGAACTTGAGGCCCTTGAGATCACGTCGTTGCGGTTTCTTGACCAGATGCGCCGAACCGGTCAGCCACCTGGTGCTGATGTATCGCTTCTGAAAATCCGCGGTACCGAAATTCAACAGGGTATTACCGAATTGATGATGCAGGCCGTGGGTCCCCGCGCGCAACCCTTCAAGGCAGTCGATCATGGCTCAATCGATCATTTTATGTCGCGCCTTGCGCCGCGTTATTGCAACGTACGCAAAGCCAGTATCTATGCCGGCTCGAACGAGATCCAGCGCAACATCATCGCCAAAATGAGTCTCGGACTCTGAGAGCACCATCATGAACTTTGAATACAGCGAAGAGCAGCAGCAGTTTGCCGACTCGGTCCATAAATTTCTGGCCGGTCATTATGGTTTTGAGCAACGTAAAGAAATTTTGAAATCTCCGGGGGGCCTCAGTGAAAGCCTGTGGCATTCCCTGGCCGAGATGGGCTTGACCTCAATCAGCGTACCTGAGTCCGAGGGTGGATTTGGCGGGGGCGCGCTCGACCTGATCGCGCCAATGGAGGCCTGCGGCGAGGCACTGGTTGTCGAGCCATTGATTGACAACATTGGTTTGGCGGGTCGATTGATCGCCAATCTGGGTTCGCCAACCCAGCGTGCGGATCTGCTGCCGGGCCTGATGGACGGCTCCCACCGGTACGCATTTGCGAGCTTCGAGCCGGGGCATCGTTATGAGATCTCCCCGACGTTGACGACCGCAAAGCCGCATGGCGATGGCTGGGTCTTGCAGGGTACAAAGTGCATCGTGATAGGGGCTCCGTCGGCGCACCGCCTCGTCGTTTCCGCTTTGACCGATTCTGGCACCAGTCTTTTCCTGGTTGATCCTCAGGCGCCCGGGGTTGCGTTGAATCCAAGTCGTACGGTCGACGGTCAGCGCTCGGCCGATATCGTGTTCACGGAAGTCGCTTTGTCAGGCGATGCGCTCCTCGGGCAGCTGGGGGAAGCATTACCCTGGATCGAAGAGGCCATGGATTTTTCGACCGCTTTGCTCTGTGCAGATGCCGTCGGTGCGATGAAATATGCCAACGATGCGACTCTGGAGTACCTCAAAACCCGTAAGCAGTTTGGTGTACCCATTGCGTCCTTTCAGGTGCTCCAACACCGGATGGTCGAGATGATGATTGCCTGCGAGCAGGCTCGCTCCATGTCCATTTTAGCGGCCTCCAAAGTTGATTCCGGCGCCGCGCCCAATGAACGCAAGCGTGCGATCTCGATGGCCTTCGTCAAAGTCGCCGATTCAGCGCGTCAGATCAGTCAGGAGTCAGTCCAACTGCATGGCGGGATGGGGATGACAGAGGAACTGAAGATTTCTCATACCTTCAGACGTCTGACGATGATCGGTCAGCGCTTCGGCGACGCGGATCATCATCTCGAACGGTACGCT
>RFVZ01000429.1 GCA_009922405.1 Betaproteobacteria bacterium | reverse complement strand
CCGGTGTGCGCCGGGGCAGCGACCAAAAACGTGTAACCGTCCGGCGCCGAATTGATGACCGCCATGGTGCCAATGACCGCATTGCCGCCGGCCTTGTTTTCAACGACGACGCTTTGGCCGAGCACTTCCGTTAATCGTTCAGCAAGGATTCGGGCGCAGACGTCCACCGGGCCACCAGGTGCGTAGGGAACGACCAGTTTGACGGTGCGGGTTGGCCATGACTGAGCGATCGCAACTTCAGGGTGAAAAAGCGCCAGACTGAGGGCAAGCATCAAGCAAAGGCGCAGACCCAACGGAAAGCCAAACCCCTTCCAGAGACCTGAACAGTAACCAGAGCGAAGAGCATTTGGGTTGGTTGGCATGGTCATGACACTCATTAGAAAGAAGCCATTTGGCAACTGGGGTCAGAGGCGCTAGGCGAGAACGACTCAGATGCCGAGTAATCCGGCTGCGATCAGGCCGGCGCGGATCTCTGCACGTTTGGCGTCGTCGACTCGAACGCCGGGTGCTCGAACCACCGAGGAGGGGAACTGGCCAAGTTGCAGGAGCGCTTCTTTGGTTGCGCCAAACGGGCAGGTCGGAGTTCGGTGGGTGTGGTACTCAAAGATTGAACGCATTAAGGGGACTGCGAAGTTGTTGTGGATCTGTTTGGCGATGTTGGCATCGCCGACGGTGGCATGGTGGACAAGGTCGGACCATCTCTGGGTTCCGACCACTGCAATTCCGACCAGTGCTCCGGGCGCATGGTGCATCAGCATGCCCAGCATGGATGGGGTGTCAACTGCGACAAGCAGCGTGGTCTTGTCGTGCAGCGCGTCATGCATTTCGGCATATTTTGCAGGGGTTCCCGCAGAGCACTTAATGGCCACGACATGGTCCAGTGCCACGATGCGCCTCAAAGCATCCATCGAATAAGCGCTGCCGGACGCTTCGGGGTAACTGAAGACGATCATGGGCAGGCCGACTTCACGATCAAGTCGCTCAAACACGCGGTAGACCGAATCCGAGTCATGGGAAAGGTGGCGCCACGTCCTGATATCGAAAGGCGGGATGACAAGGAGGAGGTCTGCTCCGGCTTCCTTGGCCCGAAGTCCCTCGCGCACGAGACCATCCGTTGCGTGGCTCTCGACACCGGCAATGAGTTTGAGTGACGAGGGCAGTGCGGCTCGAGCGGTTGCGATCACTTTCGCCCGTTCATCAGAACTCAGGGTTAGAACCTCACCGGCATGGCCGTTTACCGTGATCCCAAAGAGTCCGGTTGCATCGCTGGTGTGCTGGATGTGTGCGGTCAGGGCGCCGTAGTCGATCTCGAACGCCTCGGTGAATGGCGTGAGGGTGGCGGGTGACAAACCATGGATTTTCATAATGACGCTCGTAACGTAATGGGAGTGATAGTCAGGGTCAACTCAGGGCCAACTGATGGCCTACTCGGCTTTGATACGTGCGTTTCGAACGACCTTGCCCCATCGTTCGAATTCGACGCCAAAAAACTTCCGAAAATCTTCAGGCGATCCACCAGCAACCACGGAACCTTGAGCCTGAATTGCTTCGCGGACTTCCGTCTGGGCGAGTACCGTATCCATCGTTTTAGAAAGGATCGCGATTGCCTGTTTGTTGGTGCCAGCGGGAGCCATCAGCCCGAACCAGGTTCCCGCTTCAAAGTCTCGAATCCCGGCCTCAGTCATCGTCGGAACTTCGGGCGCAACCGAGGCTCGAACTGGCGACGTAACGGCAAGTGCACGCAGTTTTCCGGCCTTCACCAGGGGCAGTGATGACCCGAGGACGTCGAACATGATGTCA
>RFVZ01000428.1 GCA_009922405.1 Betaproteobacteria bacterium | reverse complement strand
GCTGTGGCTACTGGCTCCTTCGATCCCGGCCCTCGCGTAAAGAGTCAGGAAGAACTGGGTCAGTGTGTTGGCAGTGAATCCCCGCTCCGGGCACTTCTGCGTGTAGAACAGGGCCGCATTGGAATTCTTGGCTGGCACCGCTACAACATAGGCGGCGATCTCCTTGCGCAGTCTGGGACTGAGAAACACTGCACGGGGATGACGACCCTTGGTCTCATTGGCTGACAAGGGGATTTGATCCCGAACAGACCCGTCGGCGTTCAGCACATGAGCATAGGTCAGTGCTGCCACTTCCCCGACTCGCATGCCGGCCAAGTGAGTAATCAGCACCAGGCAGCGATTTCGGGCCGCGTGTTTTCGTGTTGCGATGTAGTCCAACACGCGGCGCAACTCTGTGGGCGTTAGTGTTTTGGCCTGTGCCATCGGGCAAATCTCCCCAAATCAATGAACTTGTTTTGTGCAGTATGTATTCATTGATTCGGTTTGGTCGACCGAAATCAGGCAAGTAAAGATCTATTCAAATTCAATGACTTAGGCCAAGACCAAGGATAAGTGCGATTTTCTTTGGTTTTGATCGGGCACTCGTGAGGTCTGCGTGCGTATTTCACGTGATTGTGACCGGTGATTTCACGAAAGCGTGACCGACGTTTCACCGAAGCGTGACCGCGATTTCACGCTCATCGTGACCGATGGTTGGGGTGTTGTGTGGGTAGTTGAAGGTAGCCTCGCCGCATTTTTTGAGGTGAGCGGGGATGCCACAGGACAGACTATCCATGCGCAAGATTCGAGACGTACTCCGATACCGTCATAGCACCGACCTCAGTCTTGAGGCCATTGCCCGAGCGCTCAATATTTCCAAGGGCGCGGTCGTCAAGTACCTTCAACTGGCAACGAAGGCCGAACTGGTCTGGCCGCTGCCGGCCGACCTGGACGATGCCGCATTAGAGCGGCGGCTCTACCCCCAGCCCTCGACCCGAGCGTCGGCCTTCACGGAACCCGATTACGCGCGGGTTCATCAGGAACTCAAGCGCAAGGGGATGACACTCTCCCTGCTTTGGGAGGAGTACCAGTTAGGTGCCGGTGCAACGGCTTTCCGATACACCGCGTTCTGCACGCATTACAAAGCCTGGACCGGCAATCTCAAGCGCTCCATGCGTCAAATCCACCGCGCCGGCGAGAAGTTGTTTGCTGATTACGCTGGCCCCACTATGCCCATTATCGACGCTCGAACCGGCGAGATTAGTCCGGCAAGTATCTTTGTTGCGGTACTGGGCGCATCGAGCTACACCTTTGCCTGTGCCACTGGGGGGCAGACGCAAGCGGACTGGCTCACTGGGATCGGGCGCGCCTTGGTGTTTATCGGCGGGGTGCCCGAACTCATTGTTCCGGATAATCCCCGAGCGCTGGTCGCCGTTGCCAACCGCTACGAACCCGAACTCAACCGCGCCACTATTGAGTTTGCTGATCACTTTGGCACCGTAATTCTTCCGGCCAGGCCAAGAAAGCCGCAAGACAAGGCCAAGGTCGAGGTTGGCGTTCAGGTTGTCGAGCGCTGGATCCTGGCCCGACTACGCCATCGGCAGTTCTTCTCGGTAGCCGAACTGGATGCTGCCGTGGCTGAACTTCTGCCCGCGCTCAACAACCGCCCGTTCAAGAGGTTGCCAGGCTGCAGGCGAGAGGCCTTCGAGAAATTGGATGCGCCCTATCTGCGAGCACTTCCGGCCAGACCGTTCGTGTTGGCGCACTGGAAACGAGCCAGCGTCAACATTGACTATCACGTTGAGTACGAAGGCCACTATTACAGCGTGCCGCATGC
>RFVZ01000427.1 GCA_009922405.1 Betaproteobacteria bacterium | reverse complement strand
TGCCTTTCAAGGTTGATATTCTGGATGGGCATGCCGTGTCACCGTCCTTTCGGGCTGTCATCGATTCGCATAAGGTGCTTTTGCGAGGTTGAGAGTCTTGCTTAACCGAACGCACGTTGATCAAGTGCTGGTACTTAAAGCTCGAGGGGAAGCGTGATAATTTGCGGCCATTCATTCATTCTTGGGTGCAAGTGATGACGACTCCGATCGAATCCACTCGACGCGATTTCTTTAGAACGGTTGGAGTTGGGGCTGCTTCGGCGGCTCTACCGGGTGCGCTGATACCAACCGGTGGGGCGCTTGCGCAGCCGTCAACGGAAATCATTACCCGCAAAATCCCCCGAACCGGTGAAGTCCTGCCGGCGATTGGCCTGGGGACTTATTTGACGTTTGATTTATTACCTGGCGCGCCTCGCGACCACATTCGGGAGGTCATGAAGCGTTTCTGGGAAGGTGGCGGTCGCGTATTTGACACCTCGCCGCTCTATGGGTCAGGTGAACTGAGTGTTGGTGACTTCGCCACGGGTATGGGAATTACCGACCAGATGTTTGTCTGTAACAAAATCTGGTCTACCGGGGAATTTCTTGCTGACGATAGTCATGCAGTCAAGAGTTTTGAGCAGACGCAACAGCGCCTCTGGCGGGAGAAGATTGATGTGATGCAGGTGCACAGCCTGGTTAATGTCGACCAGATTGTCCCGGTCTTAAAGAACTGGAAGAAAGAGGGCAAGATTCGGTACGTCGGGGTTACGCATCACGAGGTGCCGTATTTCGGCGCGCTCGCGGGCCATGTCGAGCGTAGCGATCTTGATTTTGTTCAGGTGCACTACTCGATTCAGATGCGGCTTGCTGAAGAGCGCATCCTGCCGGCGGCGATGGACAAGGGGACTGCCGTTCTTGTCAATATGCCCTTTGAGAAGGCAAGGCTGTTCAAACTGGTCCAGGGGCACGCACTGCCCGATTTTGCTAAAGAAATTGGCTGTGAAAACTGGGCGCAATTTTTCCTGAAGTGGGTCATCTCACATCCGGCGATTACCTGCGCCGTTCCTGCAACCAGCAATCCCGCGCACGAGTCCGAGAACATTGGCGCACTGCGGGGGCCGCTACCCGATAAAGCGATGCGCGCCCGCATGGTTAAACACATGGAGACAATTCCGGGCTTCGATAAGCTCCAGGAAACGCCCTCCTACCCGGGTAAGGCCTACAAAGGGCTGATTCAGCGCGCACAGAGCGCAAGAGCGGCGGCAGCGGCGAAGTAACGTTACATTGAGGCGCTTGCGTCCGGGAGGGGGACATGAAATTCGTTGACGCCCAAAGCATTACCGATCGGGTGCTTGAAGTCATGGCGCAGACACCGGATGCCCGGCTACGCGAAATTAGTTTTGCGCTTGTCAAGCACCTGCATGCGTTTGTGCGTGAAGTCGAACCAACAACAGACGAATTCGAGAAGGGCTGTGCGTTTATCGTCGGACTTGGCCAGTCGACGAGTGCCGCAAAAAATGAAGTCATCCTTGCGTCGGACATCCTCGGGGCTTCAAGTCTGATCAATCTGCTGCGAGATCAATCTGGGGGCGGATCGCTCACCAAGACGGATTCCGCGCTACTGGGACCCTTTTGGCGCCTTTCTGCGCCGGAGTGCGAATTGGGTTCCAACATTGCACGGGGTGAGGAAGCGTCGGTTGCCGGACAGGCACTCTGGATGGATGGTCAAGTTCGAAATGATCAGGGGATGGCGCTCGGGGGGGCGGTCGTTGATGTCTGGCAAGCGTCGCCGGTGGGTCTTTACGAAAATCAGGATGATCGTCAGCCTGATATGAACT
>RFVZ01000426.1 GCA_009922405.1 Betaproteobacteria bacterium | reverse complement strand
GTTTTTTCTACAAGAACACAGGCTGCGGTATTCCGGCACAGAAAAATATTGAAAAAAGCAGTTTTCACCTCAAACCCCTGACGCTTGAAGCTTTGACTCCTGCGCCATGACGCGGTCGGAGATAGGAAACATACTTTCCGGATTGCGTTTATTGTTCACCCAAACCCTGATTCTGTGGGGTGTATGCGCCACAGCACTGGCGCATCAGACTGGGAATAGTTACCTGACCATTGGCGAAGCCGACGGACGCTTGCAGTTAGAAATCGATTTCATTGTCCGTGATCTGGGTAATTTGCTTCAAACACCCGGGCAGCCCAATGAACCGCCGCCCGCGCCAGACAAGTTGCTTTCTTTACAAGGTCCTATCACCAAAGCCATTCAAAAATCATTGACGATTGCAGTCGATGAACAGGCTGTTCCGCTGGAGTTTTTGACCCAATCCGTGGTGTTGCACAACGACGGTTTGTACGTGCGCCAACGCTTCCTCGGCGGTACTTTGCCTGCGGATGTGAAATTTATTGTGGTGCGCTATGAGTTCTTCACACAAAACGACAAACTCGGTCGCGCGTTTTTCAAACTGGTAATGCGCAATGACGAAATTTCGTCGGTGTTTGACCAGATCAACTCTGTTCAACGGTTTGCGCTCGGGGAAACCAAACGCTGGTCGACTATCGGTCTGTTCACCAGAGAAGGTGCCAAGCACATCTGGGAAGGTTCAGATCATTTGCTGTTTTTGTTGACGCTGCTATTGCCGGGTTTGATGCTGACCATACGTCCTAAGGACGTAGCGGGCAACTTGGCGCCTGTAAACCGTGCCGCAGAAAAATTTGCTCTCAAGGTGATCACTGCATTTACGATTGCGCATTCGATCACATTGGCATGCTCTGTCTTCGGTTGGGTCAGCCTGCCGGATAAATTGATTGAATCCTTGATCGCTTTCTCGATCATGATCTCGGCGCTGCTCAATCTGCAGACGCGTTTTCACATCAGCCACTGGAAAATGGCTTTTTTTTTCGGATTGATTCACGGCATGGGGTTCGCCAATGGCTTGAAAGAACTCGGCCTGTCGTCGAGCTACTTTCTGGAAACCCTGTTTGCGTTCAACCTCGGGGTTGAATTCGGTCAACTCTGTGCAGTCATTCTGGTTGCTGTGCCGGTGTTGTTGCTGGCCCGGCAAGGCGAGGCCAAGCGACGCGTAATCAGATACGGCTCGGTCAGTGTCCTGCTTATCTCGATGGTCTGGTTGGCGCAAAGATTAATTGCCTGACAAACAACGGATCGAGCAGCCCATGTGCGGCTGACGGCAACAGTCGAAAGCGATTTGCGGTTAACTGTGCCGACCGCTAGTCTCAGACGAGTTGGGCCAGTTGTCCGGGTTCCAGATGACACCATTGGCCCATGGGCAGACCCAGAGAATCCAATGTGAGCTTGCCGATCGCGGTGCGGCGCAATGAGACGCAGTGATTGCCCGCCGCGGCCACCATCCGCTTCACCTGATGGTATTTGCCTTGATCTATGCTGAGTTCCAGCAGATGCGTGTCGAGCGTGCGCACTTGCGCGGCGATGGGCTTGTCCTCGTCAATGAGCTTTACGCCTTCCTGCAACCGCGTGACCAGGTGCGGCGTTACCGCCTCGAAGAGGGTGACCTCATAGGTTTTGAGTACATGCCGTTTCGGCGAGGACTGGGCGTGTATGAAGCCGCCGTCATCGGACAGCAGCAGCAAGCCGGTGGTGTCATGATCGAGGCGCCCGACGGGCTGGGTATTGCGGTTGACATATTCCCGCGGTAACAAGGTGAGGATGCCCGGATGGTGGCTGGGCTT
>RFVZ01000425.1 GCA_009922405.1 Betaproteobacteria bacterium | reverse complement strand
ATTGGACTCGATGATGTGCAGCGCTGGCGGCGTCCCGTTGCAAGTCGCGCGGGTGAGAACCTTTTTTGGCTCGGGCGTTATTCCGAGCGGGCTGAATTGGCGACCCGACTCGTTCGTCTGGGCTTGTCATTGAGTGATTCGGTTGAAGCGACTCCGGTAGCCTTGCGTCGGGCGATTGTCCGGATCGCTTTGGAACTGGGACTGATGGATGCCCCTCCCACCACGGAAGGGCTCGTGGGCTCGGCTCAGCCGGCCGCGCGCAACCGTGCAGCCCCGCTCCAAGACGCCGTCGCGCCGCTTGCGCCGGTTTTGGACGTCGTTTCCGGGAGCGTTCCCAGCGCCACACAGCCGGTGCCGGATATTCCGATTGGTCAGATCGCAAGTGCGCTGATTCTGGCGATGCGGATCGGTTCTCGGCCGATTGTGCCCAGGCCGATCGCACCTCCGAACTCGGCGGGGGGCGTGCGCGGGACGCTTCACTGCGCCAGGCAATGGTCCGCCTCGAAACCCTGCTGACCGCAATCACCGGGGCTCAGGCCGACCGGATGACCCGCGACGATGGCTGGCGGCTGCTCTCGATTGGACGTCAGATTGAGCGACTGGCCACCTTGACCACCGTGCTTGAATTTGCACTCGATGCGGGCGCGATGCAGCACGAGGCCGGTTTTGATTTTGTCCTCGATGCATTTGACAGCTCGATCACCTATCGCGCGCGTTATCAGCGCCGGTTTGGTCTGGCCTCGCTCGTCGATACGCTGATTCTGGATGGCGATAACCCCCGAGCACTGGCCTGGGTCGCGAGAACCTTGGCAGGACGCCTGGCCCGCTTGCCCGCGCCGGCGGAAGATGTTGACCCCGCCGCAATGGCCGCCCTCGTCCCCGATGTCGAACACTGGCCTTTGGAGGAGCTCTGCGAAATCGACGCCAATGGGCGCCCGGCGCGATTGTTGGCGCGCTTGGCGGCCTGTCGCACCGCGGCCTGGGCAATGTCGGACCGGATTGGGATCGCCTGGTTCACCCATGCTCGCATGGGCTCTAGAGCGTTACGGGTCTGACGGATGCGGGCACTCGCCGTCACGCACGAGACCCGGTATCGCTATGGGTCTTTAGTGGAACATGCGCATCATTGGGTTCGGTTGAGGCCGCTGCAGGATCCGCGGCAACGCGTTCAGCAGTTTTCATTGGCGATCGATCCCTGGCCGCGATACAGGACTGAACGTCGGGATGCTCACGATATCCGGGAAGTCCGGTTTGAAATCGATTCGCCGCACCGCGAGCTGGTCGTGACCAGCCGGTCTTCGGTCGAGGTGGGCCCTTCGCCCGAACCGCAGGGTACTGACCTGCCCTGGGAGACCGTCGCAAACCTGCTTGCTTTTGACGCCCGCGCGCCCTGGCAGCCGGCTGCTCTTGAAGTCTGTAATTCGCCGCTTGCCTTCGCGCATTCAGAGCTGCGGGCGCTGGTATTGGAGGCATTTCAACCGGGTCGTCCCTTGCGGGAGGCGGCTGTTGATTGGATGGGCGTCGTGCATCGCGAAATTCGATTTGTCCCACAGGCCACCGACGTGACAACCAACGCGCTTGAGGCGCTACGACTGGGACAGGGCGTTTGTCAGGACCTGGCGCATGTGATGATCGCCGGCCTGCGTTCGATCGGCTTGGCCGCGCGTTACGTCAGTGGGTACCTCTTGACCCTGCCACCGCCCGGTCAACCCCGTCTGATCGGGGCCGATGCCTCTCATGCTTGGGTATCCGTTTGGTGTCCGACCGCGCAGTGGTTTGAACTCGATCCGACCAATTGCCGGGCACCTGGCGATGATTATGTGACC
>RFVZ01000424.1 GCA_009922405.1 Betaproteobacteria bacterium | reverse complement strand
AAATTCAGTCTCTTGGGTCGGCACAGTTTGCTACGTTGACCGCAGGTCAGATGGCGAACCTTGATTCGCGTCAAATTGGATCGATGACCGAAACGCAAGTGCCAGCCCTGCCGGCTGATGCGCTGAATTCCGGTTTGATGTTGACGGGCGTCTGGGCGCTGTCGGGCGACGCAATTGCCTCGCTTCGGACTTCCCAGGTGGCAGTCCTCACGACGGGGCAGGTCGAGGGCCTCACGACTGCTCAGTTCGTCGCCCTGACCGCAACGCAGTTCGGTGCACTGAGTTCGGTACAGGTTGTTGCGATTGAGACCCGAGATATTGTTGCGATCGACGCGGACATTGTCGGCCTGACCGCGGTCGGCTCCGTGCCAACCACTTCAATTCGGGCGCTGACGATCCAGGAAGTGGTGACGCTGACCACGAGTCAGTACAGCAGCCTGTCCTCGACGCAACTCGCGGCGTTCAGTACAGCTCAAATCTCGGCGCTTGAGTTCTCCCGTACGGTTGCTCTCAATACCGCTTCGATCTCGTCATTGGCCAACATTGGGTCGCTTTCGGTTCCGTTCCTCCAGGCATTCTCAACCGCGCAATTCGCAGCGCTGTCGCCTTCGCAGATAACGGCGTTGACGACCTCGCAGTTTGCGGATGGCGTTTTGGCTGCTCAGTTCCGTGCCTTGAGTACGGCTCAGGTTGGTGGGATTGAGCTGAACGACGCATTGGCAATCAATGCGACGCAGTTGCCGAACCTCACGAACATCACGGGGCTGCAGCAGCCGGTGCTGGCCGCTTTGACTACGACTCAGATCCAGACTCTGACAACGGCGCAAGTGCGTTCGCTGGTGACAGGGTCGGTACGTGCACTGGAGACCAACCAGTTGCTTGCGATGACGTCATCGCAAATTGCTGCGTTCTCTTCGTCTCAGGTTCCTGCGATTTCCTTGACGGGAGTGGTCGGAATCGGTACCGATATCGGTGCATTGGGTAACTTCAATACGCTGATTTCTACGACGGCTTATCGAGACCTCACGACATCACAGTGGGCATCTATTGTCTCGTCGCAGGTCGGTTCATTGTCGACGGCACAGACTTCGGTAATTCTCTCTGCAAATGTCGCGGCGTTTAGCGCCGCCGTCGTCGGCGCGCTTGGGGGGGTCTCAGGTCTGACAACCGACAGTGTGCGAGGACTCAGCACTCAGCAGGTCCGCGGGTTGGTCTCAAGCCAAGTGGCCCTCCTCAGCACCGCACAATTTAGCGTTTTCACCAGCCAGCAATTGGCAACGCTCACCGTCGCTCAGTCGATTGGCATCGAAGGGAAAGACGCTGCAGCGGTTGACGGCCCTAATATCCCGTCACTCGTTGGGGTTGCAGGGATATCGCCCTCCAATTTCATCGGGTTGACCACGGCGCAAATCAGGCTTTTGACCACGACCCAGATTGCGAGCCTGGTGACTGGTCAGATTGGGGTACTGGACTTTGCGGCCAACCAGATCCAGGCGCTGACCTCTGGGCAGGTTGCGACACTCAGTGCGACCCAGGTCACAGCGATTTTGCCCAGTGCGATCACTGGGATCGTTGGCGGGAGCATTCCGTTCCTCACCAATATCGGCAGTCTGACAACAGCGACGGCGGCAAGTCTTGGCACCTCGCAAGTTAACGTATTGGGCACGAATCAATACGCGGCGTTGCGGGCTGCACAGTTTGGTGCAATTAATACTGCACAGGTCGGCGCGATCACCACTGCCGGTGCGGCAACGCTCGGCCAGACCAAAGCGAATATCAATGCGATATCACGCATTGACCTTCTGACGACCTCTGCGGTCGCAGCGCTCG
>RFVZ01000423.1 GCA_009922405.1 Betaproteobacteria bacterium | reverse complement strand
AAAACAGGCGCGGATCGACAGCGGTCAGGATGTGATTGTGGGTGTCAATAAGTACAAGTTGGCCCAGCAAGATCAGGTCGACATCCTCGAGGTTGATAACGTTCGGGTGCGCGAAGGTCAGATCGCCCGATTGGCACAGATTCGGGCGACCCGTGACACGGAGCGGGTTCAGGCGGCACTCGACGCCTTAACAACGGCGGCTGAGTCGGGTCAGGGCAATTTGCTTGAATTGAGTGTGGATGCCATTCGACTGCGTGCGACAGTCGGTGAAGTCAGTGATGCACTCGAGAAGGTTTTCGGTCGACATCGTGCTGACATTCAGAAGGTGACGGGGGTGTACGCCGCTGCCTATGATTCCGCCGAGGGGTGGGAGCAACTCAAGCTTGAGATCGACGCTTTTGCCAGCGAGCAGGGACGTCGCCCTCGGGTGATGATTTCCAAACTGGGCCAGGACGGTCACGACCGGGGCGCCAAGGTCGTCGCCACAGCCTTCGCCGATTTGGGCTTTGACGTTGACATGGGGCCGTTGTTTCAAACTCCAGAAGAATGCGCGCGGCAGGCGATTGAGAATGACGTGCATGCGGTGGGCGTTTCAACGCTGGCCGCGGGCCACAAGACCTTGGTGCCAGCAATCATTGACGAACTCAAAAAACAGGGCGGGGACGGCATCATCGTCTTTGTGGGTGGTGTCATCCCGAAGCAGGATTACACCTTTTTGTACGATTGCGGCGTCAAAGGCATCTACGGACCGGGCACCCCAATTCCGGCCAGTGCCAAAGATGTTCTCGAGCAGATTCGTAGCGCGCTCGGTTGAATTGCGGTTGCCTGAAGTTCCAACTCCGTTCGGCGCAGCATGATTGAAGCTTTTGACGTTGCAGCGCTTTGCGACGCGATCGTGGAGGGAGGCAACTCCGAGGCCAACCCGGGCGCCAACCCGGGCGCCAACCCGGCGGCCGACCTGGGGAACGGCTCGGTTGCCGTTAGGGGTGTCCGGCAGCGAAGGGCGATC
This sequence comes from Betaproteobacteria bacterium, assembly GCA_009922405.1. Classification (GTDB taxonomy): domain Bacteria; phylum Pseudomonadota; class Gammaproteobacteria; order Burkholderiales; family Burkholderiaceae_E; genus RFPW01. Next base: position 821 of record RFVZ01000423.1, on the reverse strand, counting down.
GCCAAGGCGATCACGCTTCTAGAGTCGACACGGCAAGAGCATCGGTTGCTGGCCGATACGCTTCTCAACACCTTGTTGCCGCGGGCGGGCCAAGCCTTCCGGCTCGGGATCAGTGGCGTTCCGGGTGTTGGCAAGAGCACCTTCATTGAGGCTCTGGGCCTCTTCCTGATCGCCCAGGGGCACCGGGTCGCGGTGCTCACGGTAGACCCCTCATCGAGCCTATCAGGGGGTTCGATCCTGGGCGACAAGACGCGTATGGAAATGTTGTCGGTTCACCCCTCGGCCTATATCCGACCCAGCCCGAGTAGCGGCAATCTCGGGGGCGTCGCCGAAAAGACGCGCGAATCGATGATGGTCTTTGAGGCCGCCGGATATGACGTGGTCATCGTTGAGACGGTGGGTGTGGGTCAAAGTGAGACTGCCGTCTCCAGCATGACCGACATGTTTGTCCTCATGCAGTTGCCTAACGCCGGCGACGAACTCCAAGCGATCAAGCGCGGCGTCATGGAGCTGGCTGATCTCGTGGTGGTTAACAAGGCCGACCTCGACGCGGATGCCGCGACACGGGCACAGGCGCAAATCCTGTCCTCGTTGCGCTTGTTTGGCATGCACGGTCATCCGGGCCGGGCGCATCACGACCTGTCGATCTGGCAACCCACGGTTCTGCAACTCAGTGCGTTAAGGGCCACCGGGATAAAGCCCTCCGCAGGCGCCTCGGCAACGGATGCTAGTGCCTCGGCAACGGATGCCAGCGCCGCGGGTGGACTCGGCGCGTTCTGGGCAGCGGTCCAAACCTTTCGGGACTTGCAAACGCGAAATGG
>RFVZ01000422.1 GCA_009922405.1 Betaproteobacteria bacterium | reverse complement strand
CCGCATCCAGTTTGGCGGCCATGTGGTCCACCACGGCGACCACCACGAATGGGTGGACAGCAATGATGTGCGCGCCATGGCGTATGACACCATTATCCCCGGCTACGGCACCCAGGCCACCAACACGCTGCGCCTGTGGTCGGCCAAGGCCACCGAGGAGATCGATCTCAAGGCCTTCAATCGCGGCAATTACCTGGCGGCGGTCGAGCGCAAGAACCAGTCAGAAAATGTGTCCCGAGTGCTGTACCCCGACGACTCCACTCCGTCGGGGCGCGAGTTGCGTTTGCATCAGGAGTATTTCTTTGTCAGCGCCAGCATGCAGGACCTTGTGCGTCGCTACTTACGCCAACACAGCACCTTCGACCAGCTCAGTGCCAAGGTCAGCATCCACCTGAACGATACCCACCCGGTGCTGGCGATCCCGGAGCTCATGCGCCTGTTGCTTGATGAGCACCATCTGCCCTGGGCCGATGCCTGGACCCTGTGTCAGGGCGTGTTCTCGTACACCAACCACACGCTCATGCACGAGGCGCTCGAAACCTGGCCAGTCGAGATGCTGGGCCGGGTGCTGCCGCGCCATCTGCAGATCATTTTTGATATCAACGCCCATTTTTTGACGCAACTGACGCAACAACATGGGCCGGATATTGATCTGATGCGCCGCGTATCGCTGATTGACGAGACCGGTGAACGCCGTGTACGGATGGCCTACCTGGCGGTGCTGGCCAGCCATTCGGTCAATGGCGTGTCGGCGCTGCACTCCGAGTTGATGCAGCAGTCAATCTTTGCCGACTTCGCTAGCCTGTGGCCGAAGCGTTTTAACAACAAGACCAATGGCATCACGCCCCGGCGCTGGTTGGCACTGGCAAACCCCGCCCTCTCGGCTGTCCTCGACGCCCGTATCGGGCGCGACTGGCGGCGTGACCTGTCTGGCTTGAGCGCGCTACAACCCCACCTTGAGGACCCAGCCCTCATTGCGGCGGTTAGCCAGGCCAAGAAGGCCAATAAGCAGCGACTGGCCGTCTGGCTGCAACAGAACATGGCGATTAGCGTGTCCACCGACGCACTGTTTGATGTGCAGGTCAAACGGATTCACGAGTACAAGCGTCAACTGCTGAATGTGCTGCATGTGGTGACGCGTTATCTGCGACTGCTGGAACAGCCCGGTGCCGTCACTGTGCCGCGCGTAGTGATCTTCGCCGGCAAGGCGGCCTCGGCCTATCACATGGCCAAGCTGATCATTCAGCTCATCAACGACGTCGCTAAAACCGTCAATGCTGACACCCGGGTGGGTGACCTGCTCAAGGTCGTATTCGTCCCCAACTACAGCGTCAGCGTTGCCGAACTCATCATCCCGGCGGCCGATTTGTCAGAGCAGATTTCTACGGCGGGCACCGAGGCCTCGGGCACCGGCAACATGAAGTTTGCGCTCAATGGTGCGCTCACCATCGGCACGCTCGACGGCGCCAATGTCGAATTGCAGGCCAACGTGGGCGCCGAGAACATTTTCATCTTCGGTAACACGACGGCCGAGGTGGCCGCCATTCGGGCCGCCGGCTACCACCCCCGCGCGATCCTGTCGCGCAAGACCGAGTTGCAGCGTGTCCTTGAGGCCATTCGCGACGGTCGCTTCAACCCGGAGGAACCCAGCCGCTACACCGCCATTTACGATGCGCTGGTGAACTGGGGCGACCAGTACCTGCTGCTGGCTGACTACACCAGCTACATCGCCGCGCAGGAACGGGTCGATGCCCTGTACCGCACGCCTGACGCCTGGGCGAGGAAGGCGCTGCGCAATGTAGCGGGTATGGGCCCGTTTTCGTCTGACCG
>RFVZ01000421.1 GCA_009922405.1 Betaproteobacteria bacterium | reverse complement strand
GGAGTTCCGATTTTTTGGGGTGGGCTTTCAGCCTCGCCTGTCATATCCATGACGCCTGACCAACCCTCGGCGATAAGGTCGTAACACGGCAAGTCCGAGCGCTGCCCGTCGAGCCCGAACCCCGTGATCGAAACATGAATGAGCTTGCTATTCACGGCCGCCAGTGACGCTGAATCAAGCCCCAACTTTTGCTGAACCCGCCCAACGAGGTTAAGGATCACCACATCGGCCTGCGCCACCAGACGCATCAGCAACGCATGCCCAGCGTCCTTCCCGTAGTCGATCGCAACACCGCGCTTATTCCGATTAACACTCAAAAACCAGAGTGATTCTCCATCCAGGAACGGCGGGCCCCAGGCCCGCGAGTCATCCGGCTGACTGGGCCGTTCGACCTTCAAAACCTCGGCACCCAGATCGCCCAACAACTGCCCGGCATAGGGCCCTGCGATCGATGTCGTGAGGTCGAGCACCTTGACCCCTGCCAGCAAGTCCAACGACGCGCTCTGCTTAAGAGGCAGCGAATCGACGGGTCGCGCCGGCGTACCGATGGAATCAGAACCGGTTCTAGCACCAGCAGTTGCATCCAACTCAAAACCGAACGACGAACCAGACATTTAATAAAACTCGCGATGGATAACCCAAATTAATGAGGGGTCGTTGCAATGGCCGTGCCACCGGCGATTTAGGCACTCCAAGTCCGTAGCGCCCCCCTTGACGCCCGGCGCCAAGCCACTGCCAGAACAGAAGTGTCTTCGCCGAATACACTATGGTCACAAAACAACCCTGCACCAGCCCGCCAAGAGTCACGTTCATGAACGCTCCAAACGCCGGATTCGATCCGCAACATCGCGGCTTCCTCATCATCGACCAGGAAGGCAAGACGCGCTTTGCAAGTGGAATCGCAACCAACCCCAGATTTGCCACCCGAATCATTGAGGGCTGGATGTTGGCCGAACGTTCTGATCAACGCGTGTTCAGTATCAGCGACCAGTTCGGGCCGCTGGTTGCCGTGGCTTACCGCACCCCAGACGCGACTGCAATCGTCGTCATGATGCGCGAACCCAATGATTCGCTGTTCGAATTTGCGGCAACGGTTGAGTTCGCGGGTGACATCCTGCGCCACCTGTTAACGAACCCCTACGAGGCGCTGACCGTCGTTGACCGCGAAGGCATCGTTCGGTACATCAGCCCAGTTCATGAACGATTTTTTGGCCTACCCGCAGGCGGCGGACTCGGCAAGCATGTCACGCAGGTCATCGAAAACACCCGACTGCATGAAGTTGCACGCAACGGCCGGGCCGAAATCGGCCAATTACAGGTCATGAAAGACACCTCGAGGGTTGTCACCCGTATCCCCGTCCAGGGCAGCTGCGGCGAGGTGGTCGGCGCCATCGGACAGGTGATGTTCAAAGGGCCAGAACAACTCCAGACGCTATCGGCTGAACTTTCACGTCTGCGTTCTGAGGTTGAGTACTACCGTCGTGAACTCAGCAGCCTGCGAGAGCGTAGCGTCGGCCTGGACCAGTTGATCGGCGATGGCCCAGCCATGAGGCGGCTCAAGCAGCAAATCCTCAAGGTCGCACCGCTTGATGTGCCCGTGTTACTGGTCGGCGAGAGCGGAACCGGGAAAGAACTCGTTGCGCAGGCCATTCACCAGTTGAGTCCCCGCCGCGAGGAGGCTCTCGTGATGATTAATGCCGCCGCATTGCCAGCGAATCTCGTCGAAAGCGAACTTTTTGGGTACGAAGCGGGTGCATTCACGGGGGCCGAACGCAAAGGCCGACGCGGCAAGGTCGAGCAAGCCGACCGGAGTTCGCTCTTTCTGGACGA